>CALMST010000136.1 GCA_937872315.1 uncultured Ignavibacteria bacterium
TTTATTCCGTAAATGAATTTTGTCAAAAAACCTGTAAATCTTTATTTGAAAATGCTCACTTCTTAATATAATTTTGCATCACAATTCTTTGAATGAGTATATCAAAAGTTTTCTCTTCAATCTCATTCAGAGACAGGGACAGATACTCTCTATCGCCCGGGATGCAGAGAGTCAGAGACCCTGAAATATTTTACAAATTAAATAATCAGAATAAAAATGAGATTGAAAAACTTTTTAAGGAATTCATTATTAATTATTTTACTAATGAACTCATCCGGAAGTATTACATCCGTATTTTCACAGGATGGGAAATTCTCTGAATTAAGCAAAAATATTCCGTTTCCGGAAGAATATAAACCTGAAGTTGACAAGAGTATCATTTCAGAGGAAATTGTAATGCTTGACAGATCATATAAACAGGCAATGGAATCCGGAAATACATCAGAAGCTGAAAGGATCAGGGAGCACCTATATTCTCTGCTTCCACGGGATATGATCAGCAAAACTGCCAGACTTGAACCCGTATTTAATTCAGATAAACAGGAAATTCCCGAATCTGACTGGACTGCTTCTGATCAGCTTCTGCATTTCGGATTGTATAACTATGTACCGGGATATCCAAGACAGCTGAACATGAAGCTTGGTGAAGACGGAAATCTTTATTCGGTTGTGAGCTATTTTGATAATTACAATACTTATATAAGAATTTACAAATCCTCCAACATGGGAGAATACTGGTACTACGTTGCCGGAATTGGTGGCACCGGCAGAGTGAGGAGCATTTCAATCTCTGTAGAATCCAGATCGAATATCATACCCGATTCCACTAGAATATTTGTATTTTACACTCTCAGTCAAAGCAGAGGTGATTTCAAGAATGCTTCGCTTAATTATTTATCCATCCGGGCAAACAATACAGGCATTCAATATGGTCAGATTGCTATACCTGATTCGGGTAATACATTTTCGGAAATCAGCGCTGTGTCTGACGGAGCATTTTATCAGAATGCAACATATCTCGGTATCGTATGTACGGAAGCTGACAATAATACCGACGTTACCAAAAAGATAAAATTCTTCAGGACAATAGACTGGTGCAATACATGGGTCTCCGGCACATTGAACACTTCTTTTGACGACAGATCCATAAGCGCCGGGTTCAGGAACAGTACTTATGATTCGGTTTATATTGCCGTTGAAAGATATTTCAGCGAAGCTGAGCACGGAATACGTGTCCTGGCTATTCCATGGAATCCTTCCTCTGTCTATCAGATCTATTATCTGACTAATACACAGAATGTGAAGTATGAAAGACCATGCCTGACAGTAAAGCAGACAAATCCCGGAAATTCAGTCCTCATAACATGCACAAAAAATAACATACCGGTTTATCATTTTACATCAGACGGCGGTGCTTCATGGGATACAGACTATTCCCTTAATTCGGGAAATCAGTCAGATAAATTATACACTTACTGTTCCTCATCACCTTCAGGGTCAACCCCGTTTACTACCTGTGTTCAGACCATGAACGGAGATTCAATAAACGTCAGAAGAGGAATTCCCGGAGCAATGGGTGATCCGGTATATAAAGTGAACGGTTTGAAAACTTCCGAATTCGTGATGCCGGTATGTGAATTGATCACAAAAAATAACAAGAATCTTACAATAGTTGCTTTTGCAAATAACATTTCGGGAGTTTATTCAAACCAGGAAGGCATCAAAAAAATGACTGTCTATGTGATCCCTCAGGGACTTTATTCAGAAAATTTAAACCAGCTTTCTATGACTGATACTTTAACAATCTATCTGAGGAGGGCTTCATCTCCTTATGAGCTTGTGGATTCCGCTAAGAAACCACTTTTTACAAATTCTTACAGCAATTTTCAGTTCAGTACTATTCAGGACGGATCCTATTATGTGGTATTATCTCACAGAAATTCCGTCGAGACCTGGTCAAAAATTCCATTGGATTTCTCCGGCCGGGAAGACAAGATTATTAATTTTACAACTGACCTTGCCGCCGCTTACGGCGATAATCAGATCAGAGTGGATAACATTCCCGTAAGATACGCCATGTACAGCGGTGATGTGAACAGGGATGGTACAGTCGATCTTTCGGATGTAATACGCATCAATAATGACGCGGGGATATTCTCAACAGGTTATGTTGAATCCGATCTTACTGGAAACTCTATCGTCGATCTGTCTGATGTAATTCTGGCAATGAACAATGCTTCGGCTTTTGTGGGTGTGAACAGGCCTTGAAGTAATTACGGACATGTCAAAGTTCAGACGCAGGAGATCCAAATGTAAGATTCAAACTATGTGTAATTCTTTATTATTAGTTCTTAATTTTCAATTGAATTAAAGCTTCCCCGCAATCACTACCGGCTCTTTGATAACATTCACCGAGCCGGTTTTATTATCCACTGACTCAGTGATAAAAAATTATTTTAACAATCGTACTTCCTCTGACAGCCATTTTTTCGAAACCAGTTCATTACAGCTTTGTATGTTTACCGTGAGCATTCTGAGTTCATGATGCAGTTTTTTATCATACTTTATCTTAAAAAGTTTATCTGAGAATTTCAGAAAGTTGGCAAACTGGGTTTTACTGGATTCCTGAACCGTTTTATTTCTGATGATATATTTTTTTGAACTCCTTATAAGCGAACTGAATGATCCTTCATTTCCTGTATTGTAAAATATTTTAAGTAAAAGAACGTTCAGTCTGATTCTTTCTTTTACATTCAAAGGTATATAATGTGAAAGTACCTCCAGTGAACCTGCGAATTCTCCTTTACTGAACAATAATTCGCCCATGCAGATATTAAAAGAATTTTCTCTGAACTTTTCAAGTACATCTTCTTTGTATTTAATCAGAAACTGTTCAGCCCATTCAAACTTTCTGCATTCGATTGCATTGTCAGCAACTATTTCATATATATAATGCGCCATGAAGTTATTACCTTCAAGATATGCTTTTGTGATTATGAAATCCTGAAGTATCCGGAATTTTTCATCAGAAAACTCCAAATTTCCTTTCATGATTTGTTCATCACAATGTTTTATCAGAACAATAAAAATATTCTTGCGGTCGGTCAGAGTAAGAACCCGGAAATGTTTTTTTATCTGTAATTTAAGTTCATTAAAATACTTTTCCTCTCCCGTCAGATAAAGTTTTACGCAGTTATAAAATACATTTATATACGGAAAACTGCTATATTTGGAAAAATTCTTTTCCAGGTATTCCCTGACTGCTTCAAACAATGCAAAATCAAATTTATAATCAAAAGTATATTTAGACTGATTCAGAAGTATTGCATAAAGCTTAATGAATTCAGTTATATAATAGACATGCAGACTTTGTGACTGCTTGTCCAGATTGTCAGTCTCGAAAAGTATTTTACTTGAATTCACCACATGATTTCTTCTCCACTCATCTTCAAGAAGGAATTTATTCTGATAATAGATCTCGTCCCTTGGTTCTTCCGAATCAAGAAATTTATCAGCAAGTTTGAAGTTGGTACGAAACAAAGTATTCTGCTTCCTGTTTGTAAGTTCTTTCAGCAGCAAATACTGCCCGTAAAATTTCTGCTCTTCAAAATGGATATTCTTCAGAAATCTTTCGGCAAGTTTCAGCATATCCGAAATTGTATTTCTCATCAAAGCGTCATTATATTTTTTTCCGGAAAAAAGTTTTGAATATACCTTCTCCTTTTTTAATTTTTCGGCTTTGAATTCAGGATGATACTTTTTCAGAATGCTGTATAAGTTCATGAGAACTTTCTCACGGTTAAAATATGCAGAGTTAACAAATGTCCCGAAGTCTCTGAATTCAGGCTTTGTGAAAGTGCATAATAGTCTTATTAAATTTGTATCTGTCATTTTTTATGTCTCAGAAAAGTGTTAACCGGCGAAACAGTTGAATATTTTATCAGAATGAATGTTGTTAATTATTTAAAGCATATCTCAAAATCCCTGACTGCAAAACCGGATTATATCAGTTTCATCCTACATTCAATAAATTTTGTCTTTATGAAAATTAAAAATTAATATTTATGTTTGTCTTAAATTATTTCCTGTGAGAAGAAAATACTTAGCAATTTTTATTTCAATATTCCTATCTCACAGGACAGGTAAAAGTCCTCTTATAATTCATTTTATAACGGGGACTTCGAAACCTGTCAGAATCTGAGAACAATTATAAAAATAAAATTTATTAAATTAAACTACTTAATATTATGAAAATAGCTGAGTTTCATTTTTATCGCATCATAATGATCTGTACAATTTTATTCATTACAAATCAGACCAATGCTCAGATGTTCTGGAATAAGGCAGGAAATTTTACGGGAAGTGATTCTACACATATTTCTATAGAGGATGATGCTTCTCTTGATCTTACAGGCAGCTTCACTGTTGAGTGCTGGATCAATCCTGATAATTCAACATCCCCGTTTACACAGGTGATACTTCAAAAAAGATCCTCTTCTTCTTTTAATACAGGCTACGCAATGATCCTGATCAACGGAAGGATATTTTTTAATACAGGCAATCTCTGGGGCATTACAGGCAGGACGGTAATTCCAAATAATAAATGGACTCATGCAGCGGGAAGATATAATACCATTACTAATACTTTTTCATTATTCATTAACGGAGTTCTTGATACCAGCGCAGTAGTAGCAGCGCCACCTTCTCTTAATAATGACTCTATACTCATTGGCTTTGGGCGTGGTCTTGCAGGCGCTTTTTCGGGAAAACTTGATGATATCAGAATATGGAACAGAGCTCTCTCAGGCGCTGAGATTGGACAGTATTTCAGAACTTCTCTTTCTATAAACTCAGGAATTTACAATGGACTTATATTGTCTCTTCCATTACAAAAACCGGAATCAACCGGCGTAAATTTTTCGACTGATGATTACTCAGGTACAGGAAATAATTGCTATAACAGAGGGGTTACAGTTTTTAATCTTAGCAGTAATCTTTCTACTACAGTTACTTATAATGAAAGCGTGGAATTAGACGGGATTAATGATTACTTGTCTACACCCGGAAATACCGCCATCAGTCCGGTTGCCGAAATTACAATGGAGGCATGGATTTATCCGAGAAGTAATTCGAACTGTATAATAATTCATAAAGGATCTGATAATGGCGCTGTTACTAATTTCAGACTGGCAATTCAAAATCAAACCCTGGTTGCAGGTTTAAAGCAAAATTTTAATTTCACATCTGCTGATACAATTAAAACAAACCAGTGGTCACATGTTGCCTTTACTTATGATTACATTACTGGAAAATATTTATTCTACCTTAACGGTAAAATCATTAAGGAAGATGTAAACAATATCGGTCTGATCTCGAGTTCTTCTGATTCGATGTATATTGGCGGAACGATCGCCATGAATGATTTCAACGGTTATATTGACGAGGTCAGAATTACTGAGAAAGCAAAGACTTCTGAAGAGATCCGTGAAAATATTTTCAGATCAGTTGATAAATCAAATGAAAGTCCTTCAGATGATGTCTCTTATAATCTTGACGGATCAAACATTTCCAATACAGGTCAGGGGCAGAATCTTAACTTCAGAAACAATGCAAGATTTTCACATCCTGCGACGATCACAGGACAGCCTGTTTCACCTCTCATCAGAAAGGACGGTAAATTCTTTACCGAAGCTTTTTACATGAGCTTCCGTAATCTCCGAATCCCCTTCGTAAATGACATTGGAGTCATTGAAGATATCATTGACGTATATGAAAATGAACCGATAACCAATGTTGAGGTTTTCGTTGCTTTGAATCATGAGAATATGAGTAATCTCAATATAGTTTTGAATGCGCCAAACGGAGACTATGCTCTTCTTTTCGATAATACCGGTACATCAGGAGCGGACAATAATCTCGTCACTATATTTGAAGATAATGCAGATACTGCGTTCTTTAATCATTATGCTACATTTTCTCCGGCATTAAAAAGCAACTGGTCTCTGATCAATTCTCTTAATGGAAATACCCGTGGTGAATGGAAACTGACTGTCTATGATCAGGCCGGACTTGATACGGGAAGACTTTATGCTTGGGGAATTAGATTTAATAATAAAACTACAAAGCCAAAATATCTTGAGACAAGCATATTTATTCAGGGTATGTATGATGCTAATACAAATTCAACTGTCAGGGACACTATAATTTACAACATCAGAAAAAGCGTTGCTCCTTTCAACATAGTGGAAAGCAAAAGACTTTACATGCCGGCTAATAACCTGTCATATTTAACATTCAATGACGTTGAACTTGGAAAGGAATATTACATAGAGGCAGTTCACAGAAATTCAATTTCGGTCTGGAGTTCAACGCCTATTAGTTTCAGTTATTTTACAGGAGGAGCTTCGAAAAAATATGCAGGTAATATTTTAAATGCCTATGGCAGCAATATGGCGGAAATAGACTCAAGCCCTTTAAGGTACGGAATATACAGCGGGGATGTAAACAGAGATGAAGCAGTTGATCTTACAGATGTTATTCAAATTTATAATGATGCCAATGAGTTTCTTTCAGGGTATGTTATAACAGACCTGACGGGAGATTCACTTACCGATCTTACTGATCTTCTGCTGGCTTACAATAATTCAATTAATTTTGTGAGTGTAAAAAAGCCATGAATGGGCAGCAGCAAGATGAGATCTGTCCAGAACGTTATAATAAAATATAAAACAGATTCATCTTCACACTGGCAGTACTTCAGCAAGATAAACCGGAAGGGAGCAATTCATATGTGATTTGTAAATTGTAAATGATTCAAAGCTTTCCCGCAATGACAACCGGCTCTTTGATAACATTCACCGAGCCGGTTTTATTATCCACTGCTTCGATGAGCAATATATAAATTCCTATTCTTAGTTTCTGATCATCATCTCCGAGTCCGTTGAATATTATTGATCCTTCACTCCCGGTGACCATGTTGTCAGAAAGAGTTCTTACGAGTCTTCCTTTAATGTCAAAGACCTTGACTCTCATTTGAGAAATACCTGAGCTGAGCTTATAATTTATTATCGTAAAATCCTCATAGCCGTCCCCGTCCGGCGAGAACGGATTCGGAAAGACTGAAGCTTCTGAAGCGGAGATCTTATTAACCGTGAAAATGCTGTTTCGTAATCCCGGGGTCCCGCCTCTCAAATCTGCACAAGAACTCCAGTTACTCCTGTCATCTGATCTGAAACCAGGGTTTATTCTTTCAAGCGATATTCCTTTTGTATCGGGAAATTCGGGATTGTTCCAATCCGGACTGTATGTCAATTTATCAATAATGTTATTCAGACTGTCAGTGACGGAAATATACTCACCGGAATTATTAAGACTTAAGGTTCCTGAAATTTTCAAATGCCTTTCCGCTGACGGAACCTTTAAATATTCAAACTCTGAATATATCGCGCTGTCTTTTGCAAGTATAAAATAATCTCCGGGATTGAGAAAAAGATTTGAATCCGATAATGTGATCTCAGAAACAGATTCTTTGTATTTCCATTTTTTCATATTCACAGACTGACCAGAGGCATTATAAATCTCAATCCATTCCGTGTTATTAACAGCCGGATCATACATGATCTCATTTATGACCACTCCCCCGCTACCGGCTGAGTTACTGCTGACGAAAAGTCTCCTGTAAAGAATATTATTCAATGTATCCTGATCCTGAGCATATAAAATTTTTGCAATGAAATTTTTGTATCCTGTATCAATATTCTGAATACTGTATTCATACTTTAACGAATCTAATGGATTCAGAATATTGAATGATTCAGATTTTAACAACTCACTGATCTGTGGGATACTATCAGAATTATTATCATCATAAATATTCAGAGAAAAATTCTGAGCTGTGTTCTGACCAGAGTTCTTTATCAAAAATTCCAGATTAAGAGTTTCGCCTTGTGAAGGGAAAACAGGATCAGTCTTAAATGATTTAAGAAACAGATCAAAAGGTTTTGGAGTAATGGAATTCTGTTTTCCGGGAGTCGCATTCATAGGATCTATGGATGTACCCCAGTTAGAAGGATCATTTGACTCACCGCCTGAGATCAATTTCTCAAGCGAATACCCTCCGGAATTCCCTCCCCATTCCGGCTTGTAGGAAATTGAATCTTCTCTTCTGTTTATAGGATCAATTAGAATTAAATTATCACCCGAATTATTCAAAGCACTCCATGTTGTTTGAATAATGATCGCTGAGATTAAAGGAAACTGATACCTTAATTTGACTGAATCCTGGCAAATTATAATGTAGGATTCAGGGATCAGGATAATACTGTTTGAAGTAATGGTTCTTACAGAAGATGTTGCGTCTTTCCATTTCCAGTTTTGCAGATCAACTGATTCAGGTCCTGCATTATATATTTCAAACCATTCGTTAGTTGACTCAGAAGGAGCATACATTATTTCATTTACTACGATCTGCGAAATTGCATCTGAATTAGCAAACATGCAAATAATAATCAGTCCTATTATATATTTCATATTTATATTTATTTTAATTTAAACCATTATTTTATTTTAGAAAAAATTATAATTTGTTTTGTTTTATTGGATTTACTATGATCTATATTAATGGATTCCCGACTGGAGTAAGCGGGAATGACAATTTTTTGGTCCTCTCAAATTTCAAAAATATGTAAATTCATAA
>CALMST010000137.1 GCA_937872315.1 uncultured Ignavibacteria bacterium
TTCTTCTTCAAACTACATCAAGCAAACTTTTTGGAACACCAACAACGGCGGGAATGAACTTACCTGAATAATTTCCATTTTTGATCTTTTGCTCATCGTAATTATTGTTTCTGATCTGGGAAGCGATCTCATCGAAGAGCAATAAATAATTATTTCCCTCTTCGCTGATAAATGCGCCGGCAAATTTCTTAAAATAGCTTTTCTCCTGCCGGGTAAGACTTTTTATCAGCTGAAAGATCCCGTCTGATGATCTCATGGGATACTAAGGTTAACAAATTTAAATTCAGATAAAACAGTAAATTTCAGTGAAAATTAATCATTTTTTATAAAAGCCCGCAAAAATACTGACTAAGAATAAGAATAATTAGATTTTGTACTTTCACAGGATGGAATTATTTTGTGTAAAAAATTTATCATCATCCCTGATAAAAAGTTCTTTGTTATAATTAACCCTTTTTTAATTCTGTCAGGGATGATAGCGGTTAAAAGCCGGGGGGTGTCCGGAAAGACTTTGAAAGACCGCAGCCTGAGAGTTGCGGTTACAAAGTCGGATTAACAGGCACTCCCGCTTTTCCGGATTAACAAATTAAATATATTAATTATTAAAACAAGGAGTTGAAATGAAACATTTTAACAAAGCATTAACACTGGTCTGCCTCTTAACACTGGTAACCTTTTCACAGGAAGCATTTTCACAAATGTACTGGAATAATGCGGCGTCATTTGAAGGTAACAACACCAGCTATGTCGCCGTGCCGAATTCAGCGACAATTAACATAGTAACATCTTTTACGATTGAAGCATGGATAAATCCTTCCACTATTTCAGGATTAGCAAAAGGAATAGTTTCAAAAGGAGGGGTACTTGGAGGATCTTTAAGATACGGCATAAGATTAAATAATGAAGGAAGGATCTCGATACTTACAAACGGAAGTATCAGAATTACAAGCAGAGTATCCAATCCTGTATCAATAAACAAATGGACTCATGTATCTGCAACATATTCCGCTGCCACAGGCCTGTTCAGCATTTACATAAACGGAATTCCTGACACTACAGCAGTTATAGGGGGAGCAATACCCGCAAGCAATACAGATTCACTATACATTGGCATATCCGGAAACACTACACCTTTCGCGGGTCAGATCGATGAAGTAAGATTATGGAATACGGAACTTACGGCTTCTGAAATTGCATCTTATGAAAGGCTGACTCTTGGAGCATCGACCGGAATTTACAGCAGATTAAAAATGTCCATTGCCTTTCAGGGAGAAAATGTATCTGCCGATCCGCTGAAGGACATGTCCGGCAACGGTAATAATGCCTACAGCAGAAATACCGTATTCTCTACTCCGAACTTCAGCGCGGGGGGTACAGTTTTCAGACCTTTGCATACTGTCACACAGAATGAATCTCTGGATCTCGACGGCACGGAAGATTATCTTTCGGGAGCAGATAATTCATCAATAAATCCGGATTCGGCAATTACTCTTGAGTGCTGGGTTTACCCCAGAACAAATTCCGCATGCCGCATAATTTCCAAAGGAAACAATTACGGAATAATTTACACCGGAAACAGAATTAACGGATTAATAAATAATAATGTAATTCAATCTCTGATTTCAATACCTTTGAATCAATGGAGCTATCTGGTCTTTACTTACAGGAATTCCGGTGATTATATTTTTTACATAAACGGTTTGAATGTAAAATCCGGAAATACAGCATTGGGAAATATTAACATAACCGGAGATTCACTCTTTGTGGGAGGCGGACCCGGAGGGATCGGTGATCTCAACGGATATCTTGATGAAGTGAGAATTACAAATGCAGCCAAGTCTCAGGAGGAAATACATAACTATAATTACGCTTCACTTGACAAAATTCATGATCCTAATGTAATACTGAAAAATGTAAATTACGGTTTTGACGGAAATACTTTTGACAATGTGGGCGACGGCGGACCGGTACTGATATTCAGAGGAGATGCGAAGTTCACTTATTCAGGCGCAATCCGCCAGCCGGTTTCACCTCTCAATCAGGATAAAGATCTGCAATTCTCAAGAGCATTCTATATAAAGACAGCGAATAAGAGAATTCCTGAAACATTAACTTCAGGCACAATTACTGACAGTTTAAACATAAATCTGGAAACGCAGATTAACGATTTAAATTTATTTGTCGGAATAAATCACGAGAACAGCGCTGACCTGAATATTACTCTGATATCACCATCAGGAGATTCAGCCCTTATCTTTTCAAATACTCTCTCCAATTCTTATGATAATAATGTGATAAGTATATTTGATGATCAAGCCGACAGTTCTCTGAAAAATCTTACATACGCATCTTTTTATGCAAAACTGAAACCGCAGAATTCTGTTAATTCAGCATTCACGGGAAAGAGTTCAAAAGGTTTCTGGAAGATCAGGATAAGTGATGTAAATACTGCAAACACCGGGATGCTGTACGGCTGGGGAATTCAGATAAACAATGCCGATAAAAGAGCAAAGAATCTGAATCTGTCGGCAATGATTCAGGGATTCTATAATCCGGCTTCTAATAAAATGATACCCGATACATTGTCTGTACGCATTCATTCATTGAATTTTAATGCAACCTCAAAAGCCGTAATTGATCCGGATGGAAATTGTTATCTGAGTTTTACACCAAGCGGACTGCTTACCGACGGAAAATCTTTTCTGGTGGAAGTTCATCACAGAAATTCCATAGAGACCTGGGCAGCACAGAATTATAAATTCATAAATTCGGAAGTTAATATTGATTTCCTGAATTCAACTTCAGAAGTACTCGGCGGAAATGTTATCAATGCGGATAACTCTCCGGTAAGGTATGCTATATACGGAGGTGACATTGGACAGGACGGACTTGTGGATCTTAATGATGTGGTGGCAGTATTCAACAGCGCTTCAGCATTTCAGACAGGATATATTATTCAGGATGTGACGGGAGATAATATTTCGGATCTGACGGATGTGGTGCTGGTGTTTAATAATTCCGTAAATTTTGTGCATAGTGTAGTTCCTTAAGTCTGAGTGATGCCATCATATTCAGGGGATGGCATCGCGTGTTTGTCTGAACTATGATCCGGAATGAATTAAATTATGGCTATGAATAAATTTAATTTTATCAGAATAATAACCAATCTTGTCCAACGATTTATAGAAATTACTCTTTATTCGAATTTAGAAAATTCTAACCGGCTTTCTTTTGAAAGATCAGAAGAAAGCCGGCAAAGAAAAATCTCCCGCTTGTTAAAAAAATAAATAGCCGGCAAATTATCACAGGCGGGTTTGTTTTGTTTCACAACCCCGCCAATTTATCATCCCCGATTGTGTTTTTAGCGGGGATCCAATCAGCCGGAGTAGTATTTTTTATCACAAAATAAAAAAAGTCAAATTCCCGCAAACGCAGTGCCAGCAATGCTTTGAGGCATCTCAATTCAGTTTATATGAAAAAAGTTTCTTGACATATCTGCCTGTGTGAAGTAGATTTGTCAAAAATCATTTGATACGAAATTCAATACAATTATAAAAAGCAAAAAGTAAAAGATTTAATATAACTGAAGAGTATGAACAACACAATTAATGAGAAGATAAAATCTGAATTTGAAATGAAGCGATATTGAATCAGTGATGAAGAACTTTAAAAATAAATACAGCAGAATGATAATGGAAATAAAAAGCGGAATTATTGAAAGAAGTTTGATAAAAACTAAAATAAGAACAAACGGCTTGTTAAGACAAACTTTGACTTTAATAAAAAGAAGTGGAGACGGAGGACAAAGAGATCCGGATACTGGACAAAGGGATCTGATTGCAGCGCAAAGAAAAGTGAATGTTCCGCAAAGAAATGTGAATGTTCCGCAAAGCAAAGTGAATGTTCCGCAAAGCAAAGTGAATGTTCCGTAAAGCAAAGTGAATGTTCCGCAAAGCAAAGTGAATGTTCCGCAAAGAAAAGTGAATGTTCCGCAAAGAAATGTAACTGTGACACAAAATTCAAAAAAGGCGACGCAAAAAGGGACGAAAGTCGCGCAGAGAAGAGTGAAGGTGACGCAAAAAGGGATGAAAGTTGCGCAAAGAAGACTGAAGGTACCACAGAAGGAAATGAATGTTCCGCAAAATGAATTTGAAGTGATAAGAAATTCAGTGAATGTGACACAAAATTCAATTGAGGTGACGCAAAAGGTGATGAAGGTCGCGCAGAGAAGACTGAATGTGACGCAAAATTCAGTGAATGTGACACAAAATTCAATTGAGTTGATGCAAAGAGAATTGAAGGTCGCGCAAAAAAGTGTGAATCATATAAACTGATAAAAAAGTGAAATATATTTCAGTAAAAACATGAATGAAATATAAATAAAAAATTAAATTTTATGAAAAACCGGGTTTTAAGCTTAAAACATAAGCTTAAAAATAACTGAACCGATTCCGGAAGAAATGCCGGCTAAATTTTCATGGAACGGTAAAGGTAATTTAAAAAAAATAAAAAGCCGATTTACGGCGAAAGGAAAATTAATAAAATGATAAAGAATCAAAAAAATAAATACGCAATGTATGATGCAGTGTCAGCATTCCTGGAAGAGAAATCTTCAAATTATTCAGGAAATGAGGAATTCACTGAACACGTAAATTCATTCAAAGCATCTGTAAATGCAATTGAATTAAAAGAAGATCTGCGCAATAAATCAACACGAGGAAAAGTAATAGATAAGAACATTAACAGAGGATCAGTGACAGATCAGGCTCTTGCTGTTGCCGGCGCTCTTTATGCAATGGCAAAAAAGAATGGAAATGTAACATTACTGGAAAGTGTCAAATATACAAAGTCCGGGCTGAACAGATTCCGGGACACCGGACTTGTCATCGAACTTAATTCAATAAAGGAAAAAGCTGTTGAATACAGTGAAGCAATTTCCAGATTCGGAATAAGCTCTGACAGTTTGGCGGAATTCACAGGTAATATAAAAATATATGAGGATGCTCTGGCAGCAAAAGCCTCAGGAGGGGCGACAAAATCCGGAGCTGTCAAATCACTGATGACTTTATTCAGAGAATCAGACAATATACTGGATTCGATCGACAGACTAATGGAAAATTATAAAGTCAGTAAAAGTGAATTCTATGACGGCTATAAAACTTCCAGAGTGATCAAGGATCTGGGAATAAGGCATAAAGGTGAAAATAGCGAAGGTGGAGATTCAGAACCGGCTCAGTTAAATCAGGAACAGTAAGAATAGAACTCATCACTTCATTGCGATGCCATCCTCTCTGGGGGATGGTATCGCATTTATTTATTTTAAGGGTATTTTAATTGACTTTTAGACTTCAGCCGGAAGTTAATATCTTTCTTAAATTTGAGTAATAATTTAAATTTGCCTTCCATGGCTGAATATCTTAATCAACTTAAGTCAGATGAATTCAAACTTCTTAAAAAATTCATTCATTCCCCTTTATTCAATAATCACATTAGACTATTAAAATATTTTGAATTATTGAACTCGCTGTATCCGGAAATTAACAAAACAAATACTTCTCAAAAAGAGATACATAAATTTATATACGGAAGAAGAAGATTTATCAGAAGAAATATTCATAAGATCGAATCTGATTTCGGTAAACTTTTCGACAGATTCCTGATCTTCCTGGAATCAGGAAATGATGAGACACGGGATAACCTGCTGCTTTTGAACGCTCTGAGAAAAAGGAAAATGCATAACAGATATAAAAGGGTATTCAGGGCTATGAAGCAAAAACAGGAAGAGGATCAATATAAAAATGATAAATTCTATCTTACACAAATTTATCTTGAAGATGAATTGCTGAATGCCGAATTCCTGAATATTAAAGACAGAAAAAATCTGCTCATCAGAAAGTCACTCAATATTAATTATTATTCCGTTCTTCAGAATCTTATAAGCTATTCACAGCTGATCCTGCAGCAGGGCGGTAAAAGAGCAGACTCACTGAAATTTCCGGGCAGTATGTATAAAGAGGTCATTTCATATACTGAAAAAAATCTGAAGGAATTCCGGTCGGGGCATCATGATATTGTAATAGTATATTTTGCGGTAAAAATGTATTCGACTCTTGACGATAAATATTATGATGAACTGATGAAATTCTATAAGGCAAAGAAAAAAAATTTTACTTTTGAAACGACCAAGAATATTTTTGTGATACTCAGCATATTCAGAAGAATGAAAAAATTTGAGAATGCGGGTGACTACATTATTAACAACAGAAAATTATCCGGACTTTATGACATGATATACAACAGGACAGATATTTACTCCGAATACTTCAGCAAAGGCAGGGAAATGGATGATGTGCAGCTGCTGGACGTGGTACAGACCTGTGTGGAACAGAACAAGAAAAACTGGCTTCAGAAATTTCAGGAAACGCACGGTGTCAATTTTAAAGCCGGCTGGAAAAAAGACGGCATAAATTATATTCTTGCCGGCAATCATTTCATCAACAGAGAACCTGAAAAAGCGCTTAGATCAGTTGCGGAGATTTCTCACAGAAACAATAACATGTTTTCTGATTCCAGAATGCTGACCTGCCTGATCCTTTTTGAAATGAAAGACTTTGAATACCTGAAGATCACGCTCAGAAATTTCCGTAAATATACAAAGGAAAACAGGAACCTCTCCAAACTCAGAAGAAAAGTTAACCAGGATTTCCTGAAATATTTTAACGGATTTATGAGAATTTATCTATCCGTAAGCATCAGAAAAAAGCAGGAGTATGAATCACTCAAAGACAGAATGGCAAATGAGACCATCTCTGTATATTTCAGGGAATGGTTTATGAGGAGGTTTGTATAGCGGGGGATGAGAGAAGAGCAACCCCACCCCCGGCCCCTCCCCTTTGAAAACATAAGGGGAGGGGTAAGAGCAACCCCACCCCCGGCCCCTCCCCTTTGAAAACATAAGGGGAGGGGGGAA
>CALMST010000138.1 GCA_937872315.1 uncultured Ignavibacteria bacterium
TGCTTTATGCAATTTCCTATGTGTCCTATGTCCCTATGTGGTTAATTCAATTCGTCTTTAATTTTTTTCAGGATATTTATTGCTTCCAAAGGTGTAATGTTATTTATATCTACATCTTCCATAAGTTTCCTCAATGCTTCATCCCTGAACTCCGTTACTGCAGATTCGAACATACTTATTTGAAACTGGTCTTTATTCTTTCGTTTAAATTCTTTGTCTTCCAGTGATCTCAGAATTTCTTTTGCTCTGTCTGTAACTGCCACAGGTAATCCCGCCATCTGTGCTACCTGAATCCCATAACTATGATCCGCTGTTCCTTCCGTGATCTTTCTGAGAAAAATTACTTTATCATTAAATTCTCGTACTTCAACCCTGAAATTTTTTATTCTTTCATATAGGTCTGCAAGTGCATTTAGTTCGTGATAATGTGTAGCAAACAAAGTTCTTGCCCTGATGTTTGGATTTTCGTGTAGATATTCTGTCATAGCCCAGGCAATTGAAATTCCGTCATAAGTACTTGTCCCTCTTCCTATTTCATCAAGCAGTATAAGACTTTTTGAGGTTGAATTATTCAGGATGCTTGCTGCTTCATGCATTTCAACAAGAAAAGTACTTTCGCCTTTTGAGATATTATCAGATGCGCCAACTCTTGTAAATATTTTATCCACTATACCGATTCTGGCACTCAGCGCAGGAACGAAACATCCTATCTGAGCAAGTAAAACTATAAGCCCGGTTTGTCTGAGATAACTTGATTTACCGCTCATGTTCGGACCTGTTATGATGAGTATCTGATTGTTTGAAATATCAAGTGAAGTATCATTTGAAATATATCTTTCTCCGGGAGGAAGAAGCCTTTCTATTACCGGATGTCTTCCTTCTTTGATCTCAAGATTTTCTGAATCCGATATTTCAGGCATGACATATTTATAGGCTTCTGATACCTCAGCAAAACTAATGAGTGAATCTAAAGTGGCAATGAGTGAAGCATTTTTCTGAACCGGGTCAGTGAATTCAAGTATAGAGTTTCGGAGTTCAAGGAATATCTTATTCTCAAGAACATTTATTTTCTCTTCGGCATTAAGGATTTTGTCTTCATAGACTTTAAGTTCTTCCGTAATGTATCTTTCAGCATTTACAAGTGTCTGCTTTCTTACATATCCTGCAGGAGCTTTATCCAGTTTTGCTTTGGTGATCTCAATATAGTAACCGAATACTTTATTGAAATCAACCTTCAGAGAATTTATACCGGTACTTGCTCTTTCTTTACTCTGAAAATTTTCCATCCAAGT
This sequence comes from uncultured Ignavibacteria bacterium, assembly GCA_937872315.1. GTDB lineage: Bacteria > Bacteroidota > Ignavibacteria > Tepidaquicellales > Tepidaquicellaceae > JAGPCH01. The sequence continues at coordinate 1,293 of CALMST010000138.1, forward strand.
CTTCCCGTTGATGAGTATGTCTTTTATTTCATCAAGTTCTTCATTATAACCTTTATTGATCACTCCGTAAGAGTCAATGCCGCTAACGAAATTTTCATTAATGCATTTTTCAATTTTAATTATAAGATCATTTATTTCTATAAGATTATTGCCAAGAGCTTTAATGGAAGGAGAAGTAAAATTTTGAAGTTTAGCTTTTATCTCAATGATTTTCTTAAGAGAGATCTTCATTTGTATAATATCCCTGGCAACAGCCTTGCCTGTAGATACTTTTGAAAGAAGTCTTTCAAGGTCTGCAACTGACTTCAGATCTTCGGCTAACTTTTTCCTTTCGATTTTATTTTCAAAAAAATCCTTAACCGCTTCAAGCCTTTTTTTTATCTTATCGGATTTTTTCAGCGGTCTTGAGATCCATTTTTTCATTAGCCGTCCGCCCATGGCAGTCTGCGTTCTGTCAAGTATTGAAATGAGAGTACCTTCCCTGCTACCTTCGGAAATGGATGAAGTAATTTCAAGATTTCTTTTTGTAGAAGGATCTAAAATAATATAATCAGTGAAATCGTACAGATATATTTTTTTAACATGCGGCAGGTTATTCTTCTGAGTTTCATTTAAATAATTCATAACGCAGCCTGCTGCTATCAATCCTTCCTTAAGATCATCTATTCCGAACCCTTTCAGCGACTGTGTGCCGAAATGATTCGTAAGTACTTCTCTTGAATAATCAATATTAAAAACCCATTCATCCACTTTTGTAAAAAAGAACTTATTCTTTTGCTCGCTGAATGAAGCATCAGGATCAAATCCAAGAGCTTTATAAACTTTATCCTTTTCCCGTTTTGAAATAAGTATTTCAGAAGGATTAATTATGTCTATCTGCTCGGCAAGATTTTTCAGATGAATTTCAGATGCAGCAAACTCTCCCGTGGAGACATCACAGAAAGAAAATCCGCAAATATCATCCTTTATATATATTGCCGCCAGAAAATTATTGGATTTATGATCAAGAAGTTTTTCCGAGAAATTTGATCCGGGAGTGATCACTTCCACTACATCCCGTTTGACTATACCTTTTGCATATTTGGGATCTTCCAGCTGTTCACATACTGCTACTCTGTATCCGGCTTTTACGAGTTTGGGTAAATAATTATCCAGCGCATGATGAGGAAAGCCTGCAAGCGGCACATCAGAAGCAGCGCCGTTTGATCGTTTGGTAAGGGTTATTCCCAGCACTTTAGAAGCTGTTATGGCATCATCTTCAAATGTTTCAAAAAAATCTCCCATTCTGAAAAGTAAAACAGTTTCGGGATATTTCTCTTTGATCTTCCTGTATTGTCTCATCAGAGGCGTTTCGTTTTTCATCGTTAAATCAATTATTGGTTACTGGTTAGTGGTTAATAATTAGTGGTTAAAAATCAGATAGAATGCAAAAAAATCCGGGATCCAAAACTAATAATGTTTGATCTTATCTTTCAGATATTTATTAAGCAACTCTCTTCCTCTGAAGATATGCGCTTTAACAGTACCAAGAGGAATTTTTAATTCTTTGGCAATTTCTTCGTATTCTTTTTCTTCTTTATGCCTTAATACAATTACAGATTTGTATTTTGGGGGAAGCGTTTCTATAGCCTCGTTGATTATTTGTCTTAACTGATCATCAAGTATGTGCTTATCTGGTTTATTTTCATGATCAGGTATCTCAAATTTATAATCACTGTCATCTGCCTGAATTTCCTTATCAATCGAAAAGGTGTAAAGCTTTTTTTTACGCAGATAATCTATGGCATTATTAGTGGCAATTTTAAACAGCCAGGTAGAAAATGCAAATTGTTTGTCAAAATTCTGAAGTGAATGAAATGCCTTTATAAAAGCTTCCTGTGTAAGATCCTCTACATCTTCTTTTTTGGATATCATCCTGTAAACAAGATTATATATCATCTGATAATATTTCTTCATCAGTTTTTCATATGAAGTCTGATTACCGGATAATGCTTCATCGATCAAAGCAATATCTTCCGCTTTTGATTTATTTGGGATAATTTTCGGATTCATTAATTGCTGAGAGGGTTTGATAGGAAATTTTTTATTTTCTTTATAAAATTTTTATTCATCGTGCAAAAATTACATCAATCTGAATTCAATATCAATAAACAAAATAGCATTTTGTAATTTTTAACTGTTAAAACACTTTTTAAAGATTAGAAAATTTTTTATACCTGTAAAATGAAAATCAACTTTTTACATTCTTTAATTTAAAATTTAAGCATTTAAAAGAAGAGTCATATTATCTATCTTATTTTCAGTACATTTATGTAAATTTTAATAAAACACGCAGTGCTTAAGGATATATTAAATCTTTCACTTGAAGATTTAGAAAAGGAAATTATTGAAAATGGCGGAAAAAGGTTCAGGGCAGTACAAATCTTCAATTCCATTCACAAAAAGAATGTATCTTCATTTGACGAGATCAGTTCCATACCTAAAGAATTAAAAGAAAAACTTAAAGAAACTTATTCTCTACCTGTTTTAAAACTTATCAAAGAAACAGAATCTGAAAAATTCAACACCCGGAAATTTCTGTTTGAACTATCCTCAGACGGAAGGAAATATCTTATCGAATCCGTTCTTATTTCTGAAAATGAAAGAGAGACCTTGTGCATTTCCACTCAGGTAGGCTGTAATGTAGGCTGCGAATTCTGTGCAACGGGAAAGATGGGCTTTTTGAAAAATCTTGATGTCAGCGAAATTATTTCCCAGATCTATGAAGTTAAAAGGAAAACGGGAATATCCCCTTCCAATATAGTATATATGGGAATGGGTGAACCGTTTCTTAATTATGACAATATGCTTAGATCTTTGCTGATGATCACCCATAAAGAAGGAATGGAACTTTCATCTAAAAGGATAACAGTATCAACTGTAGGTTTTAAAGAAAAAATAATTAAATTCGCGGATGACCTGATCAAAGATGAAAACAGATCAATTAAGAATGTAAAACTAGCTTTATCTTTGCATTCAACAGATAACGGGATCCGGGAATCTATAATACCGACATCAGTTAAAAACAATCTTTCAGTTTTATATAATGAACTGGTTTACTTTTACCAAAAAACCAGAAACAAGATCACATATGAATACATTTTTTTTGAAGGTCTCAATGACACGGACAATGATGTAAAAAGATTATCAAAGATCACTAAAATGGTTCCTTCTAATCTGAATATTATCCCGTTTCATCCCATAGAATTTGAATTAGATAAACCCCTTGATATTTTTAATACAAAAAAAGATATAAATAATTTACTTTCAAATAAAAAATTATTTGATTTTATTGCACGTCTAAAGAACAATAAAGTGGTCGTAAATGTCAGGTCGAGCAGCGGCCTGGATATTAATGCAGCCTGCGGTCAGCTTTCAATTTCAACCGAAAAGCAGAAAATGGCGGATCTCACGATCTGATTGAATTTGTTCTCCAATATCAGAAATTTTATAATCAATAAATAAATTTGTATCAATTAATAATATTCGGACCTCCGGGAGTTGGCAAAGGGACTCAGGCAGAAATTATTGCTTCAAAATTAGATCTTGAGCATATTTCTACGGGAGCAATACTAAGACAAGCGGTATCTGAAGGTACAGACCTTGGTAAAAAAGCTAAAGAAATAATGGACAAGGGTAATCTTGTACCCGATGAAGTGATGAATGGAATAGTAAAAGAGACATTAAGCAAAATTTCAAAATCGGGATTTATTCTTGATGGTTTTCCCAGAACAGTAGAGCAGGCTCAGGCATTATCAGCTATTTTTGATGAATTGAACATGAATAATGTTTTGGTAATTAATCTTACAGCCGGTGAAAACGAAATAATCGACCGGTTACTAAAAAGAGGAAGAAGCGATGATACCAGAGATACGATAATGAACAGGTTAAAAATATATTTCGAATCTACAAAACCCGTAAAGGATTATTATGAAAAGATTGGGATTGTTAATGATGTAGAAGGTGTAGGTGAAATTAACGATATTAACGAAGCTATTCTTGATAAAATAAATAAACCCTGAATTCACTTTTTATTTTTTTGATAAATGATCCTTACTGATAATTTTCCGTTTTTATAATTGCAATTTTAAATCTAAACGTATATTTTGTTAATCAAATTTTTATATTATGGCATCTATCAAAGTAACTGATCTCACCGACAAAGGCATCGTCATTCTTCAACCTAAAGGAAATTTCGTTGGCGGAGATGAAACTGACGAACTCCGTGATTCTATCAAAAACTATTCAGAACTAGAAAACAAAAAGTTAATAATAGATTTGGGAGATGTACTGTATCTCAACAGCACTGCCCTCGGGGTATTAATATCTGCACATGCAAATTATTCTAAAAGAGAAGGCAAAATTAAGCTTTGTCAATTGAATAAGAATTTGGAAAATTTGTTTGTTATAACAAAATTAGCTTTAATTTTTGATTCATATCCATCACAGGAAGAAGCAATAAAAAGTTTTGAATAAAAAAATAATTTATAAATTAAATAAAATATAACTCTATCAGGGTTAATGGAGGTTAAAATTAATGAAACAATCTGTTTTCATGACTGTTGTAATCGTAGTGTCTCTTGTAGTTTCTGCGATTATTTTTTATTACGTTTTCGGAAGTGAAGTAAACTTCAAAACTCCTGAAAGACATGTTCCGGCCAATTTAATGGGAGCTGTATTTCTTGGAGGTCCAATTGTTGTAGTTTTAATGGCTTTAAGTATCATGGTTATAACATTTACAATCGAAAGACAGCTTTCACTTTCCAAAGCTAAAGGTCGCGGACCAATTGAAACTTTCCTTAAGAAAATTCAGACTTCTCTTCTTGACGGAAATATAGATGAAGCAATCGGAGAATGCGATAAACAACGCGGATCCATAGCTAATATTCTGAAACAGGGTCTTGAAAGATTTCAGGTTCTTTCAGCCGACAATAAACTTGAAGCTGAAGAAAAACTTCAGGAAGTGCAATCTGCAATTGAAGAAGCAATGATGCTTGAAGTACCGCTTCTTGAAAGAAATTTAGTTGTTCTCTCTACTATTGCTTCGGTTTCCGTGCTTATCGGTCTTTTCGGAACTGTAGTAGGTATGATCAGAGCTTTCCAGGCTCTTGCAGCAGCAGGTACTCCTAATGCAGCTGAGCTTTCATCTGGTATCTCTGAAGCTCTTATCAATACAGCCGGAGGTTTGTTTGGCGCTATTGTTGGAACGATCTCTTACAATTATTTTGTGACCAAAGTCGGTAACATTACCTATATGATCGATGAAGCGACTTATAACATGCTGCAGATATTATCTATCAAAGGTAAAAAAACAGCATAGTTTTTTAAAAAACATTTAACATAGTTTATTAATGAAGAAAGCAAGATCTATAAAAAAGCCGGGTGTAAACATTGATATGACTCCTCTTGTGGACGTTATTATGCTGCTGTTAACTTTCTTTATGCTTGTAGCTACCTTCAAAGCCGAATCAACTGATGCAATTGAAATTAAACTTCCTGAATCTGTTGTAACTGACACAACTAAATTGCCTGAAAAAGATATAATGACATTAACCCTTACTAAAGCAGGTGATGTGTTTATTGATGTAGATAATTACAAGGTCAGGGAAGAGGTTTTCGGCGATGCTTTCGGTATTGGTGTTTTTCATCCTGACAGTGTCGGGAAAACTGAATATGAAGAGACAGGCGGTATTGTAAACGGTAAAAAATTCACAAGAAAAGTAACTATACTTGACAGAGCACAATTTGAGAAAACATTAACAGATCTCAGACTTGCCTTAAAAAATTCTACAGGTGGTAAATCTGATTTCAGAATTGTTCTCAAAGGTGATACCGAAACTGATTACGGAGTCGTGGAAGATCTTATGGAAATATTTAAAAAGACAAAAAATACTCGTTTTGCACTGGTAACTGACGTAAAGTCCGGAAGTCCTGAATAGGGTTTTACCGGAGCAATAATCAGTATTAAATCTTAATAATTTTAAAACTGTAAAGGAAATAATATTATGGCAGGTGGCGGATTTGATGCCCCGGATACCGGAGGGGGCCTACACAAACAAAAGAAATATAAAAAGGGTAAAAAGATCGGTGTCAGAATTGACATGACTCCGATGGTGGACGTTATCATGCTTCTGCTTACATTTTTTATTCTTACTACCACTTTAAATACTCCGCAGATAATGCAGATCAATCTCCCCAAAGGAGACGAAGAAGATAAAGTAAAAGTGGACATGGGTGATGTACTTTATGTCAGAGTTTCAGAAACAGGTAACGCTTACTTTTCAATGGGAAAGTCAGATGGTACAGAGGAAGCTCCGGAGAAAGTATCCTTTAATGATATGAAAGCAAAAATCGAATCAGTTTACAGAAGTAATCCCAAACTCATTATTCTTCTTAAGTTTGACAGAAAAATGAAGTATAGTACAATGGTAGATATGCTTGATGAAATAAATAAAGCAGCTATTGAAAAAAGGTACAGCTTTATGAAACTGGAAGATGCGGATAAAGAAATTGTAAAAACCGCCGGCGGTTAAAAATTCATAAAGATTAATTTTAAAGCGGTTTGAATTTATTCAGATCGCTTTTTTTATTTAAAATAAAAAATTGAAAAACCGTTATATTATTTTTATTCTCTCACTGTTATATTTTTCCTTAACTTCTGATGGCTTTTCGCAATCCGAAGCAAGGAAATCACTTTCTGATAATCCCGTTCAGCTTAGAAAATATGTGACGGATGAAACAGGAACACTGACTTCCTCTCAGCTTCTCGATCTTAACACCAAACTAAGTAATGAAGATAAAAGCACTTCCAATCAGATCATTGTGTATATGATATCAACTCTGGATGGTGAATCGCTGGAAGACGTTTCTATAAGGCTTGCAGAAAAAAATAAGATCGGTAAAAAAGAAAACAATAACGGTGTGCTTATGCTTATAGTAAAAAACGACCGTAAGATCAGGATAGAAGTTGGATACGGTCTTGAAGGGGCTTTGACGGACGCACTTAGTTCTCAGATAATCCGGAACGACATTACACCGGAATTTAAATCCGGCAATTACTACAGCGGAATAGATAAAGGAGTCGATGCCATAATAAAGGCTGTTAAAGGAGAATACATTGCCGATAAAAATCCCGGTTCAGAAAACAATTTATGTTACGGCTTGCCTGTTTTCGTAATGATTATATTCGGTATTATTTTCTTCTTTATCTTTATTTCAATTATTAAAGGCAGAAGAATGATCGGCAGAAGCATTTACGCCGGTAAAAGCGGCTGGAGCAGCAGCGGCTGGGGAAGCGGGGGAAGCAGCGGCGGATCATTCGGAGGAGGAGGCGGTTTCTCCGGGGGCGGAGGGTCATTCGGAGGCGGCGGCGCAAGCGGCAGCTGGTAATGTTTTTCAGAATAATTTATTTATAAATTTATATGATTTTATTTTTTACTTTATTTAGCATCAACTCATGTCACATAAAAACTTTGTAAAGAAATATCTCACGGATGAATCACTTGACAGGATTGCAGAGTCAATTGGTGAAATAGAAAAAAATACATCGGGTGAATTGCGCGTTTGTATAAAGAAGAAAAAAGGCTTGCTTGAAAGAAATAAATCGGGCAGAGATCTGGCCTATAAAGAATTTTTAAAACTTAACATGCACAAAACCCGTGACCGGACCGGCGTTTTATTGCTTATAATTTTTGAGGATAAAGAATTTGAAATAATAGCAGATGCCGGAATTAATGATAAAATTGAAAATGATCTCTGGGAAAACATTTCTTCAAATATGAAAACTCATTTTTCAAAAGAAGAATACCTTGAAGGTATCCAGTTTGCCATAGGCAGAATCGGCGAAGTGCTCATCAGGGAATTTAAAGTGAAAGATGATGACTCCGATGAATTATCCAATGAAGTAATTATCGGGTAAAATAAATTTATATTGTCTTAATTAACATATTTATCTTTACTATATTTACAAAATTAATCAGCCGATGAAAGAACCGGACTCAGCCGAAAAATTACTTACTGAACACATTAAGAATGAAAATCTGCGAAAACATTGCTATGCCGTCGAATCTGCAATGAAGTTTTATGCGGATAATCTCGGGGAGAATTCTGTGGAATGGGCTGCTGCCGGACTTTTACATGATATTGACTGGGAAAAATTTCCTGATACACATCCCAATACGGCTGTACCGATACTTGAAGAAGCCGGTTACGGCAGTGATTTAATCGAAGCTGTCCTGGGTCATGCTTACCCAGAGAGAACCAATATTCCAAGAATTTCATTGATGGCAAAATACCTTTACGCATGTGATGAGATCACCGGATTTATCACGGCATATTCTTACATGAAACCCGGGGGTTTAAATGACGTTCAATCCGGAAGCATTCGGAAGAAAATGAAGGATAAGGCTTTTGCCAAGAATATTAACAGGGAAGAACTTGTAAATGGTGCAAAAGATATCGGGGTGGAATTTGATGAACATATTCAGAATGTGATCAATGCAATGAAAGAAGATCCAAGATTAAAATAAAATCTTATCAAAACTAATTAATGTCTGTAATAACCACTAAAAATTTATCCAAAGAATTCTCATCCGGAAAGTTTTCCAGGGAAAAGATCCAGGCTTTGAATAATTTCTCTTTTGAAGTTGAAGGAGGTGAAATATTCGGATTACTTGGACCAAACGGAGCAGGGAAAACCACTCTTATAAAGATCCTTCTTGGTATCACTTTCCCGACTTCAGGCGAAGTTCAGATCTTCGGAAAAAATATCTCCGATGAATCCTATAAGACCAAAGTAGGATATCTGCCCGAGAGCCATAAATTTCCGAATTATTTTTCCGGTGAAGAAGTACTCCATTTTTTTGGAATGCTCAGCGGTATCAGCAAAGCAGAAGTGAAAAAGAGATCCGATGAATATCTTAAAATGGTGGATATGGAAAAATGGAGAAAGACAAAGATCCGGAAATACTCAAAGGGTATGCTTCAGAGACTTGGACTTGCTCAGTCAATGCTTAACGATCCGGATATAATTTTCCTCGATGAACCAACAGACGGAGTCGATCCCATTGGCAGAAAAGAGATCCGTGATATTCTCATCAGATTAAAAGAAGAAGGTAAAACAATTTTCCTTAATTCCCATCTTCTTAGCGAAGTTGAACTCGTATGTGACAGAGTTGCTATACTTAACAAAGGAGTGCTGATCAAATCAGGAAGAGTTGATGAAATTACCGCTGTATCTGACAATTACATTTTCAACACTACGGAAATTGATGAATCAGTAATGCAATCACTTCTTTCCGTTTATAAATCAACTATCAAAAGCAGACATGAATTTTATTACAGTACTGATAGTCCGGAAGATCTTAATAAGCTTATAGATTTCCTGAGACAAAATAAGGTTCTTATTCTCAGCATTACCCGTGAAAAAAATTCACTTGAAGATCTGTTCATTAACTTAATCGGGAGCCGGAATTAAAATGATCTTTTCAACACTAAT
>CALMST010000139.1 GCA_937872315.1 uncultured Ignavibacteria bacterium
CAATACTAATTACTAATCTATTAATGCGTCATAAACTTCGCCATCTCCGATACTTTAAGTTTCCTTCTTTTTCTGTAATACTCTTTTATCATTACAAATATAACAGGAGTTACAAACAATACGTGAATCGCTGAAGTTAAAATTCCGCCGATCAGAGGAACTGCCAGGGGTTTTGCCAGATCAGCTCCCGTGCCCGTTGCCCACATTACGGGGATCAGTCCGAGCATAGCAGTCGCAACAGTCATTAGCTTTGGCCTTAATCTCAGTATTGCTCCCTGCTCTGTAGCTTCCAGCAATTCCTGATGTGTAATGTTATCACCTTTTTCTATTAACATCTTATCAAGTGATTCATGAAGATAAATAACCATTATCACACCGGTTTCTACCGCAACTCCGTAAAGAGCAATGAATCCTACCCATATCGCCACTGAAAAATTAAGATCCAGTATTGACATATAATAGATACCTCCGATCAGTGCAAACGGAACGGACAGCATAACCAGAACTGCTTCTAGGAAACTCTTAAACGTAAAATAAAGCATTATGAAAATTATTATAAAAACCACAGGTATGATTATCTGAAGTCTTTCTTTAGCCCGTATCTGATTTTCCCACTGCCCGCTCCAGGTATAATAATATCCTTGCGGCATATCGGGAGACAGGTTTTTATCCAGAACTTCCTTTGCTTCATTTACAAAACTCCCCATGTCCCTGTCTCTTACATTCAAAAAAACAACAGACCTGAGCATAGCATTTTCAGAAGATATCATCGGAGGTCCTGCAGTAATGTTAATTTCAACAAGTTCACCAAGCGGCACCTGAGATTTTCCCATATTGCCTGAAACAGAACTTCCAGGTATTGTCACCCAGACTTTTTTTAATGCTTCAGTATCCATTCTGAAATCTTTCATGTATCTGACTCTGATCGGAAATCTTCTTCTGCCTTCTATAGTCGTACCGGTATTCTCTCCGCCTATAGCTGTCTCGATCACATCCTGAACATCACCGACATTCATTCCGTATCTTGAAATTACCTCGCGTTTTATGTCAATATCAATGTAAGATCCTCCCTGTGTTCTTTCAGCATATACATCAGCTGCTCCGGGAATATTCCTGACGAGATTCTCTGCTTTGATGGCAAGCTTTTCAAGCGTGTCAAGATTTTCACCGAATATCTTTATCCCGAGATCTGTTCTGATGCCGGTTGCAAGCATGTTTATCCTGTTTATGATCGGTTGCGTCCAGCCGTTGCTGACACCGGGTATCTGCATCTTTGTGTTAAGTTCTTTTACTATCTCAGCTTTTGTAATTCCTTCACGCCATTCCGATTTGTCTTTCAAAATGATTATCGACTCTATCATGCTTACAGGTGCAGGATCTGTAGGTGTATCGGCTCTTCCGACTTTTCCCAGGACTGATTCCACTTCAGGCACGCTTTTTATGATAGCATCCTGAACCTGAACGATCCTCTTAGCTTCTGTCATTGATACATTCGGAAGCATTGTGGGCATGAATAATAAACTTCCTTCATCAAGTGGCGGCATGAACTCACTTCCCGTATTCATTATCAATGGAATTGTTATCAGCAGTGCCGCTATATTTATTCCAAGTGTTAACTTACGGAATTTTAATGCTAATTTTAATATCGGATCATAAATTCTGCTGAAAAATCTTGTTACAGGATTTTGTTCTTCTTTAAAAAATTTTCCTTTCATGAACAATGTCATCAGCATCGGAACAAGCGTGATCGTAATCAATGCAGAACCTGCTATTGCAAATGTCTTAGTGAATGCCAAAGGATGAAATAATTTACCCTCCTGCCCTTCCAGCATAAACACCGGTAAAAACGATACAACTATTATCGCCTCTGAAAAAAATATCGCCCTTCCAACCTGCTTTGCTGAGCGCGCTGATATTTCTTTGTAATCTATTTCCAGTCCCTTATCCTGAGCAATGGCAATATTCCTGTAAGCATTCTCCACCATTACAATTGATGCATCCACAAGAATGCCGATCGATATAATGAGACCTCCAAGACTCATGATGTTGGATGTAATTCCAAACTGCTTCATCAGAATAAAAGAGATCAGGATTGCTACGGGAATTTCTATCAGTATCCTTAAAGCACTTCTGAAATGAAATAAAAAAACAAGCACTATCAGGCTTACTATGATAGCTTCCTCAATGATTGCATCACGAAGAGTATGAATTGCCTTTGTGATAAGATCACTCCTGTCATAAGATGTCATAACCTCTATTCCTTCTGGCAATCCTTTTTCAAGTTCGGTCAGTCTTTCTTTAACTCTGTCAATCACTGTCTGCGCATTCTCTCCGTATCTCATGACAATTATTCCTCCTACCACTTCACCTTCACCGATATAATCAAGCATGCCTCTTCTGATGTCACCGCCTATCTGAACCGCAGCTACATCCTTTATCCTGACCGGATTTCCGTTTGAAGCTGATCTTAAAGTTATATCCTCTATGTCATTAACATCAGTAATGTATCCTTTTCCTCTTACAAAATATTCTATGTCAGATGATTCTATGTTTCTTCCGCCGACATCTTTGTTGCTTCTTTGCACAGCCATTACAATTTCATTTACACTTAGTCCATATGCCGACAAACGATTTGGATCTACATCTATCTGATACTGTTTTATAAATCCTCCGACAGATGCGACTTCCGCAACCCCTTCGACCGACTGCAAACCTAATTTCAGATAATAATCTTGTATTGCCCGCAGTTCTCCAAGATCATATTTATCACTCATAATATGATACCAGTAAACATGCCCTACACCCGTTCCGTCCGGTCCAATCACGGGATTTACACCTTCAGGTAATGTTGATTGCACCTGAGCCAGTTTTTCAAGTACCCGTGTCCGTGCCCAGTAAATATCAGCTTTGTCTTCAAAAATTACATAAATAAAACTCATGCCAAACATTGACTGGCTTCTGACAGCTTTAACCTTAGGCATTCCCTGAAGAGATGTTGTAAGAGGATAAGTGATCTGATCTTCAATGATCTGCGGACTTCTGCCCTGCCATTCTGTCCATATGATCACCTGATTTTCCGACAGGTCCGGTATAGCATCCACCGGTGTATTCATCATTGAATAAATTCCGTAACCTATCACACCAAGATAAATGATAAGTATTATAAAACGGTTGTTTACCGAGAAGTCAATTATTTTTTCTATCATGATAAATTTTTAATCTATGAAAAATTTAACTCCAAAAAATTAATAATAGAATTCCGGTAATCGCAGAAATTTTATTACAACGTAAATCCTATTATGATCCTTGCATTGTTTCTTTCCTGATCATTCAATTCCAGTGATGTGCCGGGTGAATCCACAGATTGTTTAAATGCGGTTATCTGCGGAAGATATGTCATTGCCATAAACCAGCCGTCGGATCTGTAACTTATACATGGTCCCAGATATAATGAAGAAAATTCTAATCCTTCTCCGTTTGGAAATTCACTGTGACTTCTTGTTTCTAACCCAATCGAAAACTCATCAGTTATATCGTAAGCAAAGCCAAGATCAAATTCCATTTCAAACTTCTTTGCAGTATTCTGTGGAGCAGGATTATATTCCCATTCATATTCAAATACGGCATTGAATGCTGCCAGGAATTTTTTTGAGATCTGTTTATCTGCAATTAAGTTTGTTTCAATTTTAACTTCATCAGTATTTAAACCTAACTCAATATAAGGTGAAAATCCGATGCCGTCCCTGTATTTATTCAACACCTGATATTTCCATTCGGAAGAGATCCCTTTGAATTCAAATTCTGTATCATATATGGCCGGATTGTCTTTTGCAGAAGTCACATTACTGAAATTCACATAAAAAGCTGTTTGTAATTTATTTGTTAATCCGACCTCATATTCGAATCTGTTTTCAAATGCCGAATAAAAGTAATTTCTTCCGCCTTTATATGTTGTCCAGACTTCGAGATCTTTTTCATTCTTTGCCAAAGTAGAAGACTCATATGTATATGTAAATCTTCTGTCATCTGAATATGAAATGTCTGTAATCATTAAAAGTGTTATAGCTGCTAATACTTTTTTCATTAATTTTTGATTTTAATTTATAAAGCAGCTAATATAATTATATTTTCTTATTTATATTAAGTCTTAATAAGAGTATTGAAATTAAATTAAATACTTACATTAGTAACAGCATAATCAAAGCCATTGCGGCCATAAGCAGATCTTCAATAATAGTAATAGTACTCATTGGCAAATTGAATACTGCACCCAGACATGCGCACTGAATCGTTCTTTTTTGGACAACGCTCTGAATCACTCCGACGCTGCTTATCCCCATTACGATCACAGTCAATACATTTGTGACAACAGGATAGACCTGAAGTAAATACATTATTCCAAGAGCAAGTTCTATAAAGGGATATATAAACCCATATCCGTACCACTTTCGCGCTATGATATCATAAGAGCTGTATGAAGATGCAAAGTTTGTAAGATCCAGCATTTTGAAAAATGAAAACACTAAGAAAAATCCTGCCATGAAATTATTCATAGCATACAACAGGTTAAAGTTTTCTGATCTCACTTCCAATAAAATCACTCCCAATAAAATATATATAAATACAATTATCAAAGGTTTGTATGTTGTAAATTTTGAAACGCTTTCTGTTTCCAATGCCGGTGCTGAATGATGTTCGGACGATAACTCACTCCCAAGCCTGTAATCCCCGATTTTTTCGATTGCTTCAGACAGGACATTTTCATTAATATGATACTTCATTTTAATTTCAGCTGAAGGAGGGTCGAGTGTTACATTTGCATTTTCCACACCTTTAACTTCTGACAGGGCTTTTTGAACTCTCTTAACGCAGCTGCCGCATGTCATACCTGATACCTGATATGTGTGAGTCATATTTTTTTATTTTTACTTTTATTTTTTCAAAACGTTAACCTTTCCAAACAATGGTTTGAGAAGGTTTCTAATTTAAATATTTTTTTTTAGTCAGGCTTCTTGCAGCATTCATGTAAACTATTGTATGCCTCAGGATCTGCAGGTTTATCTTGTGTATCATATCCGGCTGAATTGATTGCGCCTTCTATTTTTTCAATGTCAGTTATTGATTCGTCAAAAGTAACGGTTGCTGTTTTCTCTTTGAGATCTATCTCTGTTTTGATTACGCCTTCTAAACTGCTTAAAGTATTTTTTATCGTTTTAACACACATACCGCATTGAATTGACGGCAAACTTATTTCAATTGTTTTATCACCGGCAGCAGATACATCATCTGCAAAAGATACAGAATGAACTGCAGCCAATAATAAAGCTGCAATTACTAATATTCCTGATTTACTTAATAAATTTTTCATTTTCTTATTGTTTGATTTTTTATTTAATATTTAATTTGTTTTTAATTTAAATTTTAAAAGTTGCGCATTAAGTGCAACAATAATTGTGCTGAGGCTCATTAACACTGCTCCTGCAGCAGGTCCGAGGACAATCCCCGAGGAATATAATACACCGGCTGCAAGCGGTATGGATACAGCATTATATCCCGTAGCCCAGAAAAGATTCTGTATCATTTTACTGTAAGTCGCTTTTCCAAAAAGTATCAGGTTAGCTATATCTTCCGGATTACTGTTTACTAATATTATATCGGCTGTTTCGGCAGCGACGTCTGTTCCCGATCCTATGGCAATGCCTACATTTGCCTGCGCAAGAGCGGGCGCATCATTTATACCGTCACCGGTCATAGCTACAAATTCACCTTTGCTCTGAAGATCCTTTACAATTTTTACTTTTTCATGCGGCAGCACTTCGGCGAAATATCCGTCAAGTCCGAGACTGCCGCTTACAGCTCCGGCAACTCTGTCATTATCTCCTGTAGCCATTAATACTTTAATATTATTCTCTTTAAGCACTTTGATGGCTCCGGCGCTTTCAGGTCTTACTTCATCTGATAATGCTATGTAACCCGCAGGCTTATCATCAATAATTAAATACACTACTGTTTCGGAGCCGCTGCCTTCAGGATCTTCAGCCACAGTCAAATTTTTTTCCTTAAGATATCCCGGGCTTACTACTTTAATTTTTCTGCCTTCCACTTCTGCTTCCACACCTTTTCCGGTTAATGAATTAAAATTATCCGGTTTGGGAATAGTTATATTTTTTTCTTTTGCCTTTTGGACAATACCAACAGCTATTGGATGTTCTGAATTTTGTTCAAGCGCTGCAGAAAGACGGAGCAACTCATTCTCCTTCAGATCATTTTGTAAAGATACAATACGGGTTACTCCGAAATCGCCTTTGGTCAGTGTTCCTGTTTTATCAAAAAGCACAGTCGTTATTTTTCTTGATTCTTCAAATGCTGTCCGGTTCCTTATAAGTAAACCATTCCTTGCGGAAACTGCCGTCGATATTGCAACCACCAGCGGAATTGCCAGACCTAAAGCGTGAGGGCAGGTTATTACCATGACTGTTACCATGCGCTCCAAAGCAAACACAAATGGAAATCCCATAACAAGCCATACAGCCAGAGTAACAAAACCAACTGTCAGTGCTATATAGGTCAGCCATTTAGCCGCCCTGTCAGAAAGATTCTGCATTTTTGATTTTGTCTTTTGAGCCTCTTCCACCATTGTTATTACTTTGTTCAGATAACTGTCTTTGCCGGTATGTTCAACTTTTACTTTTAATGAACCATTACCATTGATCGAACCGCCGATCACTTTATCACCTTTTTCCTTTTTTACAGGTTTGGATTCCCCGGTCAGCATTGCTTCGTTCAGGTAACTGTTTCCTTCGGTGATAATACCATCTGCAGGAACTTTCTCACCGGGTTTGATCAGTATGACATCGTTCATTTTAAGAACTTCAAGTTTTACATCCTCCACTTTACCATCTGCATTTACAAGATGAGCTTCGGCAGGCATCATGCTTACAAGTAACTGCAGGGCGTTTGAAGCTCCCAGGACAGATTTCATTTCAAGCCAATGACCGAGTAACATTATTACAATCAGTGTTGCCAGCTCCCAGAAGAAATCCATTCCCGGCAACCCGAAAACAGTTGCCACGCTGTAGAAATATGCAACCGAAATTGCCATGGCAATCAGTGTCATCATGCCCGGTTCGGACTTCTTCATTTCGCTGAAGAATCCTTTCAGGAATGGGAGTCCTCCCCGGAAGTAAATGATTGTTGAAAGAGCCAGTAATACATACTGATTCCCCGGCAGCAATAAAGTATAACCTAAAAATCCCTGGATCATAGGTGAAAAAACAAGCACCGGAATAGTCAGAATTAAACAGACCCAAAACCTCTTTTTGAAATCTTCAATCATCATTTTATGATGATCATGACCAGCCTTTCCCATAGGAGCAGCTCCGTGATCCGAATGATCCGTTTTAGTGTGATCTGTTTTAAAATGACCCGTCTCAGAATGATTCATTGTCAATTAATTTACTCCTTCATTTTCTGGTCTTCGGGCAGCTTGCAGCAATCATCCAGGTTATTATATGCTTCAGGATCTGCTTTCTTGTCATTAGCGTTATATCCTGCTGCCGTGATTGAACCTTCAATTTCCGGCAGATCTAGTTTGGTCTTGTCGTAATTTATATGAGCTATTTTTTCAGTCTTATCCACATTAATGCTTACGATCCCGTCAAGTTTTTTAACGGCTGTTTCTATGTTTTTCTTGCAGGTGCCGCATTGCATGGTCGGAAGACTTATCATCACATGTTCCTGATCTTTACTTGAAACTGAAGAATTGTTCATCTCATCCTTACCATTCATACCATTTGACCCTGACTTTTCTGAACCTGCTTCATTCTTATTTACATCTCCGGATACTTCATCCGATTGCTTGTTTCCGCAACCTGTAAATAATGCCATTACCATGATAACTGAAAATATTATCATTGCAATATTTCTGAATTTAAGGTGTTTCATTTTTTACTCCTTTTGCTTAATGCAATTTTATTTGTTTAAAAAAAATTTAACGTTTGTGCTGTTTCATATCCTTCATAATGTCCTGGTCTTTATTGAATTCAGGATCTCCCTTAACTTCCATTTCCATGCTTTCCATATTACTTGTGGAAGTCCCGGTTCGTATCTGACTTTCACTGTCAATGAGGAATCCCGCGCTTGTTACAATTTCTTCACCCTCTTTCAATCCGGACGTTATAAGATATCTTCCATCCTGCTCACCTCCTATGGTTACTCTCCTGGGAGAAAATAAATTCTTTCCTTTTTTAACATAGACCATATCCATTTTACCGGTTCGCAGAACGGCATTTCTCGGAACTACCATATTCCACTGATATCCCGCGGATCCGACTTCAGCTTTAACGAACATATCCGGCTTTAATCTGTAATTTCTGTTTGACACATTGAACCGGACTTCCAGAGTCCTGGAATCAGGAGATATAACAGGACTTATAAAATTGACCTTTGCGTAAAAGATCTCATCGGGATAAGAAACAGATGTTATCTTTGCTGACTGACCCATTTTAATATTGCCGATATCTGATTCAGGCACACTTGCGATAACCCATACTGTTGACATATCGGCGACATCCAGAATATCTTCTCCGGCAGTTGCCCAGTGTCCTTCATTGAAGAGTTTCTTCATGACCACTCCGCTGTATTTTGAATATACCGAAACATAGTCTTTTACTTCCCCTGTGGATTCCAGCTCTTCGATCTGTTCCGGAGTTATTTCCCAGAGACTCAGCCTTGTCCTGGTAGCGCTAATGAGATTTTCCGCCTGGGCCATCACGAGTTCATTATTGCTGCTCCTGGCATTTTCATAATTCTTTACCGCCAGCAGATATTCTTTCTGTGTGGAATAAATCTCAGGCGAATAAATATCAAACACTTTCTGACCTCTGCTCACATTCTGACCTTCAAAATTTATGTACAGCCTCACAATCTTTCCGCCGACAGGAGTTGCAATTCGTCTCATACTACTTTCATCAGTCTTTATGAATCCGTTGAACTCAAGAGAGCTTTTAAATTCCTGAATTGTGACTATCTCAGTCTTTACGTTTGCCAGCACCTGCTCTGACGGGGATAATACCACATCACCTAACTCCTTTCCGGAATTCTTATAGGATTCAAACTCTTCTTGCGCACCGCTGCTTTCCTTCAGTACAAGGTCCATCTGGCAAATCGGACATATTCCTGGATGATTACTCTGTATCTGAGGATGCATGGGGCAGATGTATAGCTCGTCAGCTTTGACTGTTTCAACTTTCTCTTTTTTTTCAATGATCATTTTATAGATCCCAAAAGACGCGCCGGCAATTATTATTAATGTTAATACTGCTATGATAATGGTTGTGTTTTTCATCGTTTTGTTATTTTTGCTGACTCAATTCTGTTTTCTTTTTGATAATAAAAATAATTTTTTTCCTTTCTGCTGATTAATTGATCGATAAGATCTGCTTCCCGATCAGTTTCTCAAGCCCGCTGATCAGTATAAGATAATTTGTCTCTTCTTTTATCAGCATCTGATTATTCTCTCTTAAAGTTCTGTAAGTATCAAGCAGATCAATAAACCTGTTTGAAGCTGTTTCATATGAAATCAGGGAAGACTGAAACGTCTGCTCTGTTTGCGGAATAAGAACCTCCCTCAGATATTTGATCTTTTCCAGTGAGGAATTTATTCGGATCAATGTGTTTTTTAATTCTGTTCTTAAATTTACATCAAGCGATTTCACAGAGGAATTGATTCTTTTCTCAGTTAAGATCTTCTCTTCCACAATTGCGTCAATTCGCTTTTCATTCCAGGGCATAAAGGACAGATCGATCCCGATCCCGAAAAGTAAATAACTCTCCTGTTTTTCGGTTTTATATTTATAACCTGTGGTGAGGTTCAGATCAGGTTTTCTATCCAGTTCGGCTATTGATAATTCTATCTTATTCTCTTCTCTCTTCTGTTCGAGATATTTATAATCAGTATTATTTGATCTCATTTCGGTTATAAGTCCGGCCGTATCCAGGTCAGGTGGATTTATTTTAAGTAGTATATCAAGGTTTTTTGTTGAATAGTTATCCGGGAGTTCGAGATTTGTAAGGTTCCTCAGATTATTGATAATTAACTTTTTGTTCCCGGATAATTCAATTTCCTCCAGCAGCAGTTTCTGGTATTCATTATTGCTTTTCAGAATTTCATACTGATTCCCGTTTCCTGAGGAATATTTTATCTCCATAGAACCGGTAATTGAGTTCATGATCTCTTTGAACTCAGTATTGAATGAAAGAAGTCTTTCATTTACTGAAAGCATAAAATAATTTTCCTTAACCATTCTTATCAGCTCATTCTGAAGTTCTTCTTTTTCTATTTGAGGCAGCAATGAATTAGTGCGGGCAAGAATTTCGGAAGCATCAGTTTTCCCGAAAAGTTTAAGCGGCTGGGCAAAATTAAAAATATACTCTCCCGCATTATTAAAGTTAACTGGTAAATTATCAAGCATAAATAGAGCCCTGGGTGATGACTGAAACCCTGCCTGATCGATCTTTGAAGACAGTATCTTTTTTTTCAGTTCTATCGGTTCAAGCCGCACATTTGTTCTGACTGCGGCATTTATCAGATCATTTAATCCTGATCCTGAATATTTATCATTTACATTATTTGAATCCTGCTGAGCAGGAAGCTGATCTGAAAAAAATAAAATTGAGACAATAATTAAGATTATTAAATGTTTCATTTTAAAATCCTTTTTTAAAAATAAGAGAATTCAGCAAAGCGCTGCCCTGCTGTTTACAAAAGGTTTCTTAAATGAAAAATTTAAATAAGAAGTGAGGAATTAAATATGGGTATATCGGGAACAGGAATTTTCAGATTTACAAAAGAGATAAATATTGAAGAAGTTTGAGTGTCTTTATTGACCGGCATAGTGTAAATCAATTTTTGCTGTGCCTGATCGGTTACATGTTTTGTATTGTTTTTTTCGAGAGTGTTTGAATTGTTTAACTCACTTACACTGTTCTTGCAGCAGGCTTTTTCTTCAGAAGTGATCTTCATTACTCCTGTATGAGAATCTGTTGTGCATTCACACTGATCCTTATCCGTACTCATTTTACACATCATCTCTGAAATTGCAAAACTGAAATTTGAATTCAGAAGTAATATTGTAAGGAGTAATGTAAAATATTTTATGTAATATTTTTTCACATTCAAAAGTAAGAAAAATGATCTGAATTAAAAATCCATTTATTTCTTAAATTTATAATAACTCAGAAACAGACTTACGAACTCATCGGGTTTTTTAAAAATTCCATCTGTAAAATTTTCCGGATCAATTTTCTTTATAAACCTGTACGCTGTCTGTTTTTAACCTCTGCCTGAGCCAGTTCCTTAGTTTCTCCTGATCTTCAGTTTTCAGGGCTTTTTCTGAATTATAGATCAAAACGGGAATGACAAAATTCGCACTGTCATTCTCCTTGAAGAAAGAATGATTTGAAATGGAAATTGAATTTATGTCAGGGTAAATAGAATTAACTTCATTTAGGATCTGCTGATTATCAAAAGTATTCTTTGCAATCTCATCTTCTAGTTGTTTGATCTTTGCTTCCTTTTCATTTACTTTTACTTCACTGGCTTTTACTTCGTTAAGTATATCACTTTTCAGTTTTTGAATATTATCAGTTGAGTCCTGCAATATAAGAAGTTTTGTATTAGGCAATCCGTATTCCGGAAGTTTGGATTCCGCGCTGTCGATTGTACTTTTATTTACTTTGGACAAAAACGCAATCTCGATCGTTTTGGGAGTACTGCTGTAACTTGTCTTTTTATAAATGACAGTATTTCCTTCAAGTGTAAATTCCTCATTTATAAAATCATTAACAGATTGTAAAAATTTTTGTTGTTCATAAAGTGAATAAGCAAAGAAAATACTGGGAATAAGCATAAGAAGAACAATTGCCGTGATACCGTATTTTACCTGCTTTCTTTTATTTTCATCAATTTTCTTTGAGGGGTATTTTAAATATTTAACAATTGCAAATGTGGCAATGCAGATAAAAACACAGTTAATGGAGTAAAGAAATAATGAACCGAAAAAAAATCTGTAATTTCCTATCGCAATTCCGTAACCGGCTGTGCATAATGGCGGCATTAGAGCTGTTGCTATTGCAACACCGGGGATCGGATTTCCCTTTTCGAGCCTTGTCACAGCAATGACACCAACTAATCCTCCGAAAAAAGCGATCATCACATCATAAATATTTGGTGAAGTTCTCATCAGGATCTCTGACTGAGCTTCTTTAAAAGGACTGACCACAAAGTACAAAGTAGATACAAGAAGTCCGACAAATGTGGCTATTAAGAGATTTCTAATGGAAGTTCTAAGAAGTGGAA
Organism: uncultured Ignavibacteria bacterium; assembly: GCA_937872315.1. Lineage (GTDB taxonomy): Bacteria > Bacteroidota > Ignavibacteria > Tepidaquicellales > Tepidaquicellaceae > JAGPCH01. Next base: position 12,359 of record CALMST010000139.1, read on the forward strand.
AATCATATATGCCCAATGCAAATCCGGATCCCACAATAGGTCCCATAAGAGGCGAGATTAACATTGCGCCAATGATAACAGCCGTTGAATTTATATTAAGTCCAATGGAAGCTACCATTATTGCACAGGCAAGAATCCAGAAATTAGCTCCGGTAAACGAAATATTATTCTTTACACTTTCAAGAGTTTTATCCTTGTCATCTTCACCTTTATTCAGATTGAAAAGATCATGTAGAAATGTCATTTATAATAAGGGGAAAATTATAGAATACTTTATTTACATCTCTGTCTTCCCGGCGGATCCCTTGCATGATATCGTCAGGGTCTGTGAAAAAAGCCTTCCATCCAACTTTTGCTATTGACATTTTTGACATAACTATTTTTCCCCCCGGCATTTTCGATGTTCAATATATTCATCCTTATTCTCAACAGAATTTGTGGTCACGGCAGACTCTTCGGGTTTTTCTATTTCTGATTGCTCCGTTTATCCCAGTTTCATTTTCATCCCCGGAAAATGCCGGCCAGTATTTATTACTGTCTAATTGCTCGGACTTCCATCCGTACAATTATTTAAAAAATTCTTTGATCTTTCGGGATCATCACTCAGTATTTCAAAGTAAACTACTCTGTTTAACATTTTAAAACATTCATAAACCTGGAATTTTTTAAAAATGAATTCTGCCAATTTAAATTTGAATTCAAAATTTAATATGTTACGGGAATATACCCAGATTAAGATAAGATACAGCTATTTTGTCTATGGCACTGATAAAAGCGGCAGTCCTTAATGAATCAATTTTTTTGTTATGCATTTTGATATCCCGAATCTGATGATAAGCAGACATCATGGTTTCTTCAAGTCCTGAATCCACAAGTTCACGTTCACTTGCACCTTTTACAAGAACCTCTCTCTGCCCTTTAGTTAACTGGAAATTACTTATCTCTTCCATAGCATTTACAAAATTCAGGTTTGCAACTTCTTCATATCTTTTTCCCATTCTGCCGAAAGATACATGTGATAGGTTTTTCAGCCACTCAAAATATGAAACAGTTACGCCACCGGCATTCAGATAAAGATCCGGAATTATAAGAGCACCTCTGCTCAGCATGATTTTTTCTGCTTCCGGAGTTACGGGACCGTTTGCACCTTCACCTATTATTTTTGCTTTGATTTTTTTTGCATTGGCTTTAGTGATCTGATTTTCAAGAGCTGCCGGTATTAAAATATCACAATCAAGCTCCAGTGCATCCGAAGATCTTTTTATGTTTTTTGCGCCTTTATAATTCAGGATACTTCCGGTAGCTTTTCTGTGTTTAAAAACATCAACTACGTCCAGTCCTTTCGAATTATATATTGCTCCTTCAAATTCAGCGATCGCAATTATCACACCTCCAGCTTCCTGACAATATAAACCGGCATAATATCCGACATTGCCGAGACCCTGAAGAACAATTTTTTTATCTTCCATACCTGTTGATAGATTAAGCTTTTTCATGTCCTCCGAAATATTTACTGCTTCGCGTAACCCGAAGAAAACTCCTCTACCAGTTGCTTCTCTTCTTCCTCTTATACCGTGCTGACTCAATGGTTTTCCAGTTACACAGGCATTAGCATCAAGCTGACCCGGATTGAATGTAGCGTATGTATCTGCGATCCAAGCCATTTCCCTTTCGCCTGTTCCGTAATCCGGCGCCGGTACGTCTATTCCGGGTCCGATAAGATTTTTCTTGATAAGTTCTGAAGTGTATCTTCTTGTGATGTTTTCAAGCTGACTTTCCGAATATTTACGGGGATCGATCTTAATCCCTCCTTTAGCACCTCCAAAGGGGACATCAACGACAGCGCATTTATAAGTCATAAGCGCAGCAAGTGCTTTCACTTCATCTGTGTTTACCATTGTGCTGTATCTGATACCGCCTTTTACCGGGGTCTTGTGATGTGAATGTTCAACTCTCCATGCATCTAAAACTTCAAAATCTCCGCCTTTTGATCTTAAAGGAAAACAAAATCTGTATATACTGTTGCATCTTCTGATCTGATCCAATAATCCTGCAGGGTGTTTAGTATACTCCGCGGCTTTGTCGAAGTAACTGCATACATCATCAAAAAAATGAGTTTCCTGTTCTGAATCTTTGCTGCTTTTAAACATAATGAATTTTTATTTTTTTTGTGAATGATTGTTTAAGCAAAATAAAACAAACCAAAGTTTAATTCAATGTTCATTCATACACTGAAAACCGGAATGTAATCAGAATATCCTGTCCTGCATTTAATCCAACCTCATTAACAATTTTTAAAAGAAATTTTAATTTCTTTAATTTGGAATTTACCTGCCTAATATATATTCTTTCTATTGGTTTTAATTTTTTTTATTACCTGCTCTATAAAATTTTGAAGAATTGATTCATACATATTTCCTCATGTATAATGTTTATTATCAGATCTGTTTTTTATGAATAAAAGACAGACTGATCTTCTACAATGAATTATTTCTGATCCTGATTTTTTTCTTTATATATTTTTCCAGTTCGACTGCGTGAAAAACTACCGTAGAAAGTAGCAGACATATCACAAGGTCAGTCAGCGAAAGAGGATTGGTCTTAAAAATTTTATTTGCGGCTGGCAGATAAACAACCATCAGTTGAAGTGCAATTGTCAGAAACGCTGCTCCTAATAAAGGAAGATTACTGAATAACCCGCGTTTGTATAATAATTCATAGTCACTCCTTATTGCCATTACATGTCCTATCTGAGACAATGCAAGAACTGTAAAAACCATAGTCTGCCAGTCTGGATTTCCGGTATGAAATGCCCAGGCCTGCAAAGCTAAAGTTACTCCGGCCATTAGCATTCCCACCCAGACTATATGGTAACCGATCCCATCCGAAAACAGACTTTCATTTGTACTCCGCGGCGGTCGGTTCATAACATCCGGCTCTTCGTTCTCACTTGCGAGTGCAAGCCCGGGAAGTCCGTCTGTTACTAAATTGATCCAGAGAAGATGTATCGGAATTAATGGAATCGGCAATCCGAAGAAAGGTGCTAAGAAAATTATCATGATCTCGGCGCTGTTGCAGGTCATTATGTATTTGACAAACTTTCTTATGTTATCATAAATTCTTCTCCCTTCTTTTACGGCTCTCACGATCGTTACGAAATTGTCGTCCAGCAGGATCATATGCGAAGCTTCCTTGCTTACATCGGTACCGTTGATTCCCATGGCTATTCCAATATTGGATGACTTTAAAGAAGGTGCATCATTTACACCGTCACCTGTCATAGCGACAAAATTGTTTTTCTTCTGAAGAGCTTTTACTATGCTTAACTTTTGTTCGGGACTTACCCTTGCATAAACTCTTATGTTCTCAACTTTATCAGTGAATTCATATTCCGTCATGTTCTGTAATTCTTTGCCAGTGACTGACAGATTATTTTCCTGAAGAATTCCAATATCTTTTGCAATGGATGAAGCTGTTGCAGCATGATCTCCCGTGATCATTACTGTTTTTATGCCTGCGGTTTTGCATTCCTGAATTGCTGATTTCACTTCAGGTCTCGGAGGATCTATCATCCCTGCCAATCCGCTGAATGTGATATTGGATTCTATGATATCAGGGTCCGGAGGATGGGATAAATCCGAAAGTATCTTATATCCGAAAGCTATGACTCTGATGCCTTTCTCTGCAAGCTCTTCTGTTTTTGATAAAACAAATTCTTTATTAATTCCGGAATATAATTTTTCGGCAATGACTTCAGCAGCGCCTTTTGTGATTATCAGGTATTGATCTTTTAATTTGTGCACTGTTGTCATGCATTTTCTGTTGCTGTCGAATGGAATTTCAGCCAGTCGTTTGTATTCATTTTTAAGATCGGTAATTAAAAGTCCGGCATGCCGTGATTTTACATATTCAACCAATGCGATTTCAGTCGGATCCCCGATCAGAAACTGCTCTTTGTTTATATTGACATCATTGTTCAGAGCCATGCTGATTTCAAGAATGGAAAGACCGGAAAGCTCTCCTTTAATATCTTTATTCTCTTCCACTTCCACCACTTTCATTTTATTGAGAGTGAGAGTCCCGGTTTTGTCAGAGCATATAAAATTTACCGAACCAAGTGTTTCAACCGCATAAAGTTTCCTGATAAGTACATTTACTTTTACCATTCTTTTTGCGCCTGCCGCTAAGGCAATAGTTATCAATGCCGGTAAAGCTTCTGGAATAGCAGCCACTGCAAGTGAAATGGAAAGCAATAACATGTTGACGGGATCTTCACCTCTGAGGAGTCCGATCACAAAAAGTAAGATACAAATAAGAAATATCAGATAAGAAAGTTTTTTGCCAAAATCATTCATTCTGATCTGAAGAGGAGTTGCGGATTCTTCCACATCAAGCATTTTTGCGATCTTACCGATCTCAGTATTCATACCTGTTGAGATCACAATCCCTTTTGCTCTTCCTGCAGTTATTAGAGTGGTTTTATATAGCATGTTGAATCTGTCACCGGGTGATACATCTTCTTCGGTTACAATATCAGGGCTCTTGTTTACTGAAACAGACTCTCCCGTAAGAGATGATTCATCGGCTTTCAGACTGTATGTTTCAATTAGCCGGATATCAGCCGGAACAATGTTTCCTGTTTCAAGGACTATTATATCTCCAGGTACTAACTCTTCCGCATCTACTGATTGCAGCTTCCCCTCTCTTATTACATTCGCATTCAACGCTGCCATTTTCTTCAAAGCTTCGAGAGCTTTCTCTGCCCTGTATTCCTGTACAAAACCCAGTATGGCATTTAATACGACTATTACAAGAATTATGACAGTATCTGTAAGATCTCCGATTATTCCGGAAACTATTGCAGCAGCTATAAGGACTATTATCATAAAATCTCTGAACTGGTTTACAAACATCAGCCAGACGGATTTTTTTCTTACATCATCAAGTCTGTTCTTTCCGTATTCACTTTGCTTCTGCATAACAGATTCCATAGTAAGACCCTGCTCAGAAGTTCCGGTCTTTTCAATTATTTCACTTATGTCTTTATTATGCCAGTTCATATAAAAATTTGAATTAGATCTGATTCAAAAATAAAATTCCGGTTTACTGTTTTATTTTAGAATGAACAATAATGTCATAAGACCCGCATAAAGCAGTAATATTATAAAAGAATCCGCAGCAAGTATAAACCGCTTTCGTTCTGCCTTGAACAACAATCCTATAGCAGCAACTGCCGTCATTATAATTACAAACAATATAGAGATCAGATTCTCAGGATGGATCTTTGCAAAAAGAGAACCTCCCCTGTAAAACAGATCATCTATTCCGAGTATAAAAATATTAAAAATGTTACTGCCAAATAAATTTCCAACAGCCATATCAACAGACCCGATCCTAATAGCAGATATGCAGACTACAAGTTCCGGTAATGATGTTGAAATTGCAAGAAACAAAGTACCGAAAAAAGTGTTTCCCATTCCCGACTGCTCCGCGAGGAATTTACCAAAATAAGGGAGAAACATTGCAGCAGCTACTACTATGAATGCATTAAATGCATAATGCATAATAGTTTTCTGAAGTCCGGCAGAATCTTTTTTAACGAATTCCTCTTCCCTTGCCTTTTGATTATTTTTATTTTCAAATTTAAAAATTAACCAGATCGCTAAAAAATAAACTATGAAAATAACCGGTGTCATAATACTTATCCATCCGATTACAGGTAAATCCGCCGACAGCAGGATTGCAAGCCCGCTGAGTGTTATAAGTATAATCCCGCAGGCTCCCGCAAATACATGTGTACTTCTTACTAAAGAAGTGATCGGCTTTTTTAAAAGTACATCGAGGATTGATAAAATGAAAAGATTAAAAACACAACTGCCGAAAACATCTCCTGCTGCAAGATCAGGAGCATTTACTATTGCTACGGAACTGATCCCGGTTATAAGTTCAGGTAGTGATGTAATAGACGCCATCATTATCAGACCTATCCATGCTTTCCCTAAACCCGTAAGCTCGGCAATTCGATCACCATATACAGACAATTTTATACCCGCATAGACAATTGCCGCCGAGCAAAGAATAAAACCGGAGATGGATTCAAAAACTTCCAATTGTTTTAAGTTTTAAGTTTTTGGTATTAATTATTAAGTAATAGGTATTGGATAAACCCGTCTTTTAAAAATTCTTACACATCTCAATCAATTCCGGTTTATCTATGACACAGAAATTTAAGACATTTTTTTTGCTAATTTTCCTATAGTTAATCCCTGAACCAGAACCGTAAAACACACAACTACATAAGTGATCGTGACCAGTAATTCCCTGTTATATTCCGGAAGAATTGACAAAGCCAAAGCAATTGAAATACCGCCCCTCAATCCTCCCCAGGTAAGAATGAAAAGGGTCTTCTGGGAAATTTTTTCTTTATACCTGATCAGCAAAGACGGAACCCAGACAGATATATATCTTGAAAAAAGACAGATAAATACTGCTATGAAAGCAGTTATTAAAACAACAAGATTAAAATCAATCAGCAATAACTGCATTCCCATTAAAACAAAGAGTATGGCATTAAGAATGTCATCTATCAGTTCCCAGAATTTATCCACATACTCTCTTGTCTCTTCAGTCATACCGTATTTTTTACTTTTGTTGCCAGTAATTACACCCGCAATTACCATAGCAAGGGGACCGGAAACATTTGTCAGATCAGCAATAGTATATCCGCCCATTACTATTGCAAGAGTTATCATAACAACGATCTTATAATTCTGTATGTGTTTTATCAGATTGAATCCTATAATGCCAAGTATGATTCCAAGTAAAATTCCGCCAAATGCTTCCTGTCCAAATAATCGCAGAATAGTCACAGCATCAACCTCCGCGCCCGGTTTTGACATTTTTAAAATCGCCAGAAATGTTACAACCGCAACACCATCATTGAATAATGATTCACCCGCTATTTTTGTTTCTAATGATTTTGAAATTTTTGCGGTTTTCAGGATACTCATTACAGCTATCGGATCTGTTGGAGATATCAATGCTCCAAAAAGGAATGTGTGAAGTATGCTAACATTTATTCCGATCACTTTCAGAACATAATAAGAAATGTAACCGATCAATATTGTGCTTATTATTACGCTTAAAGTTGAGAATAAAATTATTGTCAGTTTTTCACTTTTAAGATCATCAAAACTGACATGTATAGCTCCTGCAAATAACATAAAGCTTAGCATACCTTCCAGAAGAAGTTCGCTGAAATTCAATGTCAGCAATTCCTTGCTGAGCAGATTTTCCATACCCGGAAAGAACTGATCGAGAATAATTATAATTGTTGAGAATACCAGTGAAACAATCATCAGCCCAATGGTTGCAGGGTATTTCAGGTACCTGAAATTAATTATAGCAAATCCGGCTGAGATGACAACGAGAATGGATATTATGTGGAATACACCAAGCAAATGATTATGTTAAAAGTTAAAAGTTAAAAGTTGAAAGTTAAAAGTTCAGTTGCCATGCTTCGTAACTTGTAATTTGTAATTCTTAATTCTTAATTTCTAATTAAGTAGCTACTTTTTTCGCAAGCTTTCCTATCGTCATCCCCTGCACTAATATAGAAAAGCACACAATAACATATGTGATCGTTACCCATATCTCTCTATTGTATTCAGGTCTTATAGACAGAGCCAGAGCTATTGAGATCCCGCCTCTTAATCCTCCCCATGTAAGAACAACAAGAGTTTTTCTTGAGATATTCTCCTTGAATCTGATAAGCAGTGACGGCACCCAGACAGAAATATATCTGGTAATAAGAGTAATAAAAATCAGTATAATAGATATAACAAGGATAATGGGATTGAACTCCACAATGAGTAATTCCAAACCAATCAATACGAACAAAATTGCATTCAGTATTTCATCTATCAGTTCCCAGAACTTATCAATATATTCATTAGTAACTTTAGACATACCGAATTCTTTTCCGTGATTTCCAGTGATCACACCTGCCGCAACCATGGCTAAAGGTCCTGACACATGGATATAATGAGCCAGTGAATATCCGCCCATTACAACAGCAAGGGTTAGCAGAACTTCAACCTGATAGTTATCTATGTGAGAGGTAAGTTTATATCCGATCCATCCTATTATTATACCCAGAAATATTCCGCCGATTGCTTCCTGTCCGAACAGAAAGATTATTTTAATTGCATCTACGTCAGCTCCCGGCTGCGCAAGTTTCAGAATTGTGATAAACACTACTACTGCCACACCGTCATTGAACAAGGATTCTCCGGCTATCTTGGTTTCAAGTGATTTTGAAACACCGGCACTTTTAAGTATACTCAACACGGCGATCGGATCTGTCGGAGAGATCAATGCTCCGAATAACAGTGCATGTATGATATTCACATTTATCCCGAAAGCCTGAAGCAGATAAAATGAAGCAAACCCGACAATAAAGGTGCTGATAATAACACTTAGTGTGGAAAATAAAACGATCGTAAGCCGTTCACTTTTCAGATCTTCATATTTGATATGAATCGCGCCTGCAAAGAGCATAAAACTCAGCATTCCCTCGAGCAGGAGTTCACTGAAATCAATGCTTTCGAGAGAGGATGCAAGCTCATATTTAAGCGAAGGGTAAAAATTTCCTATGAGAATTATCACAAAAGAAAACAACAGTGATACCAGCATCAGTCCGATGGTGTTAGGCAATTTTAAAATACGGAAATTTATATATGCAAATCCGGCTGACAGAACTATAAGAATTGAAAGGAGTGGAAAAAGATCCATATTTTAAATTTCTAAAAAATAATTCATTTAATATTAAGATTTAACATTTACATTAAGATCAGGAGCTCCGACAAGTTCAAATGTAGCTGAAGCAAATCTTACTTCACCTTTAGTAGCTTCCACATCATTTAAAATTTTTGTAAACATATTTGTCTTTGTGGCGCGTCTCTTTTTATAATCAACTACATATCTTAAAGTGTATTCCACCCAGTTGTCATTTGCGACAAGGGATATCATAGGTTCTGTTTGAGCATCTTCAAGTCTGTATTTTTGCTGAAGATCTTTCCATTTTGCTTTTGACTCGGAAGGCAATTCTTCTGCAATATTTGATCCGGCATTGATTATTATTTCTTTCGCTTTATCATAATTACTTCCGTAAGATATCGGTATTTTTATCTCATCCCAAAGAAATGGGAAATCCCCGGAGTAATTGAACACCGGTTCCTTGAAAACAAAACTGTTTGCGATCAGCACTATCCTGCCGTTATAAAGATCACCCGAAACCCATTCGCCCGTCTCCATTAAAGTAGTTCTTAAAACCCCAATGTCAATGACATCACCTTTAATTCCTCCGAGCTGGACACGATCTCCGGTTTTATAAAATCCGCCGAACATAATCGCAAGCCATCCGGCAAATGAGCCAATGACTTCCTGAAGCGCAAAAGCTATTCCCGCACCTGCAACTCCGAGCGCTACCGTAAGACCACCTAATCTGTCACTGAAAATTATAATCAGTAATATAATAGTAAAAAAATATCCCACAACATTGCTGACTTTTTTTGCTTTGTACCTGCTCTCGCCTTCTTTTATTTTCGAAAAAAATTTTTTCTTAACAATATTTATAATAATCCATATTACTGCAAGTCCTATTGCTGCCGTGATGATCTTAATTACCAGAGGTTCATTTATAAATTCTTTTATCTGTGTTTCCATTACATTGCATTACTTTAATTTCTATAATATGTGAAAATACATTGTAAACCTTAACGTAAAAATTTTTATAGAAGGAAGAAGGGTGTTTGTAAAGTTAGTAAACTGCTGCGGATTACATATTTTTCCTGTTCAGTCAGATCTGTCAAAAAGTTTTCATTTAAATTTGTTTATCAATTTTATTGAATATGTTCTTTTCGATATAATTTCTGAAATTCAAATAAATACTCCCTCACAATCTTTCAATGCGGAGAAGAGTACCCGTGTGATGTCTGTTAAAAGATTATAAAATATTTGTCGGTTTTAATTCAATTAATAAAATTTTTTAAAATCGTTTTGGGCAGAGTTTATATTTATTTACAATTTCATAATTTTAGTCAGAAGAATTTAACCGGCAATATTATTATTTTGACAGATGTTAATTTAATATTTTTTATTCCGAATTACAAAATGCTTCGTCTCGAAGATCTCATTCATAAAAAAATTTCCCGGCGAAATCTGCTTAAGCAGAGCGGGAAAGCATCTGCATTTCTTGCAATTGGCTCTGTGTTCCCCGCTGAGTTTTTTGATTTAAATCTTTTTAAAGAAAAAAACAATCCCGGTTCTGAGAATATAATGTTCACTCCAATTGAGGCTACAGATTCTGATAATGTTATATTACCCGAAGGATTTGAATACAAGATCATCAGAAAATGGGGTGACAAAATAAATGACACGGAATATTTCGGATTCAATAATGATTATGCCGGATATATACCGATTGATTTTTTACAGGGCGGAAATAATTCGAAAGACGGCTTACTCTTGATAAATCATGAATTTCCCTCACCTCTTTTCATTAATAACTATACTGATGAAGATTTTAAGAAAGGTAGAATTAAAACCAGTGAAGAAGTAGAAGCTGAAAAAAAGAGTGTGGGTATTTCCATTATAAGAGTTAAAAGAGAAAACGGTGAATGGAGTTTTGTACCGGATGAAAAGTACAACAGGAGAATTGATGCAAACACAACTCACAAAGTCTGCGGGATTGCTAAACCTTCATTTGGTGAATTTGCTACTGGCACGCTTGCCAACTGCAGCGGCGGTCTGACTCCCTGGGGAACATTCCTTAGCGGAGAGGAAAATTATCAGGATTACTTCGTTTCGGATAATGTATGGGAATACAGATGGAATTATGCTGATAAAGATTTTAAGATTGAACAATATGGCTGGGTTGTAGAAGTTGATCCCTTTGATAAAAATTCAGTTCCGAAGAAACGAACTTCACTCGGAAGATTCAGACACGAAAATGTTGCAATTAGTTTATCCGGTGACAAAAGAGTTGTTGCATACATGGGCGATGACAAAATAAATGAATGTGTCTATAAATTCATTAGCAATAATATTTACGATGAAAACAAAAGAGAAGCAAACATGGACATACTCGATGAAGGTGATCTTTATGTTGCGGATTTTGAAAATAATAAATGGCAGCTGCTGGATTTCAATAATAGACCCGAACTAAAAAATGCATTCTCGTCGCAGGCGGATGTACTTATAAATTGTGATAAATCCTCAAAGCTTGTCGGCGGCACAGAATGCAACAGACCTGAAGACATTGAGATCAATCCTGTAGACGGATCAGTATTTATTTCTTTTACAAATAATTCATCAAGGCAGGATTATGACGGAAGCATAGTCAGGATAATTGAAAAGAATAATAATCCGGCAAGTATTGAATTTGAATGGGAAGTATTTGCTACGGGCGGAGTAGATTCGGGATTTTCCTGTCCTGACAATCTGACCTTTGACAGTCGGGGAAATCTCTGGGTACTGTGTGATATTTCTTCATCCAAACTTAATAAAGGCAGATATGCTTCATTCAAAAATAATTCAATGTTCATGATACCGACATCCGGCGAGAACAAAGGCAAGGCTTTCAGGTTTGCTTCGGGACCAATAGACTCTGAGATGTGCGGAGGTAATTTTACACCGGATGAATCCACAATGTTCATATCCATACAACATCCGGGAGAGAATTCCTTAACTCAGGAAGATCCGACCAGCCGCTGGCCGGATTTCGGAAATGACATTCCGAGACCGGCAGTGATCGCTGTGACAGGGTTTAAGAAATAATTTGGAATTAGGAGTTAAGAATTATTTTTTTTCTTCAGGATATTTTTTACATAATCTTTCATATTAAGATTTTTATTCTCTTCATACATTTTATCTCTAATCTTTCTAACCCATTCAACTGATTTGAAGTCTTCAATGATTTTCAATTCAGTTTCTTTTTTTTTCATTTTTTTAGGATCTCTTTTTTCTTTGATCATTTATTTTAGACCTCCTTTGGTGAATAAATTTGTAACGGTAAGTATCCGTTTTTAAGATTAACCGAATTAAACTTTATAATTTTATCGTAATTAACTATATGTTTGAAATTCCAACTTACAAGTAAGTCAACTTTATAAACAGTGGAACAAGCAATATGCAAAGAATCACTTCTATACTTTGAACTAACTATTTTATCTTTTAAATATAGTTCTGCTAACTCTTCAACTTCACTTGTTATTTTTAAAACTTTCAACATTTCCCTGTAACTTTCAAAATGATTTCTTACTTTTTCAGGAGCTAATTTTAATTCAGCTTCTGTGATTTCAGAAATTACACCAATTCTTAATTCCTTTTCTATCTGATTTATTAATTTTCTAGAATCAACCATAAACTCTTTATCAAAACAACCGCCTATTACAGAAGTATCCAAATAAATTTTAAGTATATTCATATATAAAATTAAACAAACCAAAGTTACTTTACGACATAAAAAATATCAATAGATTTAATTTTTTATTTTTTCAATTACTGTTTTCAAATCTGAAAATATTAATCCAAACTTTTTAAAAATATTTGCTCAAAAATTCTTTAACCTTATTTTTAAATTCATCCGGATTAGTAGTGTAGATATTTTCATGCTCGGAATCCGGAGCAATCCATAGTTCCTTTGGTTCATTTGCTGCATTATATAAATTCATTGTATTTTCAAGTAAAGTTCTTGAATCATTTTCGGCACCAATAATAAAAATTGGAATTTTGATTTTAGAAATTTCTTTTACCGGTTGGATTTTTTCTATACTTATTCCGAGAATTTTTTCCGCTTCAGGTCTCATAAAAAATGTTCCGATGTATTCCGGTACAAATAAATATTTTCTGAATCTATTATCAATTGCATTTTCGAGATTATCAAACGTTGTTTCAGATATTATACACTTGAGATCAGATAATCCGGATGCTGCCATAATAGCTGTTGCTCCTCCCTGAGAGAAACCATATACTGCAATTTCATTCTTACCTATCCCTTTTAAATAATTCACGGCTGCAATCAGATCCTCTTTTTCATAATATCCTAAAGAAACAATTTCTCCGTCACTTTCACCGCAAGCTCTTGCATCATATAATAGAACATCATATCCCATTTCTTTAAATAAATCTGCTTTTGGGAGCATCTCAAGGCGATTAGCTTTATAACCATGTAATAGAATAATGACTTTAGATGAATCGGACGTTTTGGAGTACCATCCTTTTATAGTTTTTCCATCTTCTGTTTTAAACTGAATATTTACGGCGTGAAGGTATTCGGGCGGATTTCCGATATATGCATTATTTGGATAAAGAAATGCTCTCGCAAAGAATATTGAAACAAAATAAAATATTAATACAGCTAATGTACAGCAAATTATTGAAAAGGAAATTCTTTTTTTCATAAAAGGGTTTACTGATTAATGTTTTATTTGTTGTAATAATTAATCGGACAGTCTGTGCACTTCACTAACTTTACAAACTTTATAAACATTGCAACTCTGTCTAAAAAAATTATTATTTAAAATGAATATTTTAATAAAACCCGCCTGCAATAAATTGCCGAAAGAAATTCAGAGTATTGGCGAAAAGCAAAAATTTCCTGTTTGAGCCGACCGTAAGTGCTTTTTCTGACGGGCGGTGAGTTGAAATTTTTGCCGCCAATAAGAATGAATTTCCGGCAATTTGTTACAAGCGGGCGATTTTTCTTTACTTCTTTCATTTGATTGTTCAAAAGAAAGAAGGTAAAGCCGAGTATAATTGAAATCTATTCTATAATTTTATAAACTGTTTTGGACAGAGTTGAAACATTCAGTGCTGATATTACCAAAAAGGAATCTCCTAAAAAATAGTTATATTAAATAAATAAA
>CALMST010000140.1 GCA_937872315.1 uncultured Ignavibacteria bacterium
CCGCTGTCTGTATAATAAATTTCATCTGCTTTTTTTCTGATCACAGGATTAAGATCCGATCCTCTCATAATCTCAAAAACCCTTTTATGTCCGAATGGAATTACTTCTACCGGAAGCGGATATTTTCCTAACTGATGAACAAGTTTTTCCGAATCCACTATCCATATATTCTTCCGTGAATATAGCGCTACTATCTTTTCAAACAACAATGCTCCGCCGCCGCCTTTGATACCGTTGAATTCTCTGTCAACTTCATCAGCTCCGTCTATTGTAAGATCAATCTCATTCACACTATCCAATGTAATTATCTCAATTCCTGATTCCTGAGCAATCCGAGTTGTAGAAGAAGAAGTTGAAACGCATTTGATATTAAGTCCTGCACTTACGAGTTCGCCTAATTTTTTTATTGTAAAGAATACAGTTGACCCCGAACCCAGCCCGACTATCATCCCGTCTTGTATAAATTCAGTGGCTTTTTCAGCTGCCGCTTTTTTCTCTATGTCTTTGGTTGATTGGTTAATTATGTTAATTGGTTAATTGTGTTAATTAATTAAGTATGTTAAGTATGTTAAGTATGTTAATTTTTCGACTCACTCAATTCACTCTACTAATCAACAAACTAACAATCTCACCCAACTAAAAAAACTTTAAAACACAGTATAATTTATTCCCAGCTGAAGTCCTTCTTTAAGCTGTGTATATGGTGATTGTGACTTTTCATAAACAAGCAGAACATCCACGCTTGCTGTCATGAAATCATTTATCACTGCAGCTAATGTATTATCCCAGCCCACGTCCCAGACATCGAGCTGATTGAATGCTGAAAATAATCTTAGTCTTGTATTGAATAAAAGATTGTCGGCTACAACAAAGTTTGCGCTTGTGACTGATTCTATACCGGTCTGAAATTTAAAAGTCTCAGATTCGCTTGTATTTATATCATCCGTATATTGAGTAAATCTGCTTGCGAATGTTTCCTGAAAAGCCAGACCTAATCTCGATGAAACCATTGGTCTGTCATATATCAATCCTATACTCTGTGTAATGTAACCCGGATCAAAAAAGGCAGAGCTTTGAATGATCGGATCACTGCTATAATCATAACCGTTTAAAATTCCTGTTCTTACTTCGTTAGCAATATACGGATCAAGAGCCCATCCTACCCTTCTGATCAGAACATTTTCTAAAAACGCAGCATTGTTATTTGTCTGAAAACTACCGCTTCCGGTTTTTGTAGAGCCGAGCGAGAAGCTGAGATTGTTCTTGAAAAGCCAGGGTCTACTGTAATATACCAGATTAAAATCTGAATTAGCGTTAATAGATAGTACATTCTCACCTCCTTTTGACCAGTTGGAAAGTGCAACCTGATTCAGACCAAGTCCGATCACACCCATAGGTGTCCAGCCGTGTCTGTATTCTGTTGTATCCTGCTGACGGGTTCGCTTGAATTTAGTGGTGTCGCTCTGAGCAGTGGATAATTCCGTAAAGAAGAAAATTAAAACTACAACAAGTAATAAGTTTTTCATTTTATATTTTTTGATTTATTAATCCGGAAATATAAAATTTTTACAGGAAAGACTTAATGAAGTTTTTTTGGATTTAATAAAAAAGTGGGAGTGTATGATTTTCAGAAAAGCAATTAATTTAATAGATATTCTATGAATATGTTGAATTGAAAATTGTTTCGGGAATTTATTGAATTTGGTTTATAAAAATTCTTTAAAGTTAATCAATAAATTTTAATTCGTATTACAGTATTTTTAACTTGACATTATAGGGGGGGGGGGTGATATTTTGCCAAAACTCAGGAAGGATATTTCTCACCCCGAAAAGAAATATTAGAGAAATATTTAATGAAAATTTTAAACGCACTTTAATTTTTATTTAAACAAATATGAAGAAATTAATTTTTATTCTAATCTCTTTTATTTTCTTTACACAATTTTCCATGATTTTATTAATTACTTTATCATCATTAAGTATGAAGTCTTATGCTCATTTCCTGCAATTGTGAAAATTTACTTTCAATGAATTATTGTAATTTAAATTAAATAATTTTTCAATTCCCAATAAACCCCAGAATAATTTATGAAAAACATCTTAGTTATAATACTTTTTTCTCTAATACTTAATCCTGTAATAGCAAATGCTCAGGTCACTCAGGAGTGGGTGGCGACTTACACCGGGACGGGTTCCGGAGGGAATTACGCTGTTAAAAATGCGGTAGACAAATTTGGAAATTTGATTGTTGCCGGACGAAGTGACAGCACTTCAGAAGATTATATAATTCTTAAATACAGTAATTCAGGAAATTTATTATGGTCGAAGAGATATGCCGGTGCAGCTAATTCAACGGATAAGATACGCGATATGGTATTAGATGATTCCGGTAATATTTATGTGACGGGAATAAGCTATGAAGGAATTTCTCTTGGAGGACAAAACTGGCTGACGACAAAATATAATGCAAACGGAGAACTTGTATGGAAGCAAAGTTTGAACTGGACAGGGAACAGGTCAGATGTTCCGGCTTCAATAGCTTTGGATAAAAATAATAATGTATATGTAACCGGTTACGGATATGTCGGTCCTGCTCCGCTTCTGAAAGAGGATCTGGTAGTTGCAAAATATAATATTAAGGGAAATCTTGAGTGGACAAAATCTCATTCTGCTCCAACAGCATACTCTGCTCATGGGTTTTCTGTGGTGACAGATTCATCAAACTATGTCTATGTCAGCGGGTATTCATATGATAGCATCATTACCATAAAATACAGTGAATCCGGAAATACAATGTGGGAAAGAACATTCTTTAATATTGAAGCAAATTATGTTGTTCCGGTATATTCAAAAATTGATAAGCAAAATAATATTATTGTAAACGGATGGTATACCGTGGCAACGCAAGATAATTTTGTAACACTCAAATATGATAATGACGGGAATTTGTTGTGGGATAGAATTTTTGATAGCCCCATTGGCGCTTCAGATTTCTCGACGGCAATGCTCGTCGATGCAAATTCAAATGTTTTTATAACCGGAAATACTTTTACCAATAATTATTATGATGCATTGATTTTGAAATATTCTCCTTTTGGAGATACTCTATGGGTCAGAACTTATGATGGAGATAACAATTCTGACGACTTAGGAACGTGCATTACAAATGATAGTCTTAATAATGTTTACGTTTCCGGATATTCAAAATCGGATATAACATATAATGATTTTGTAACACTTAAATATAATCCGTCAGGAGAATTATTATGGGTAAAGAAATATACTTCTCCTTCCATACTTTATGGATCGGATAAAGTTGAAAGTATTTGCCTTGATCAATATAATAATGTTTTAATCACAGGGAGTTCGCAGTTAGGTCCGTCTATTTATGGAATCACATCAATAAAATATTCTCAATTAACGGTATATCAGAACAATAATTATTTTATATCCAGGGAGTATAGACTATATCAAAATTACCCCAATCCTTTCAACCCAACAACTTATATTAAATACGAGATGGCTACCCCGGGTTATGTATCAATCAAGATTTTTAATACTATAGGTGTTAAGATCCAAACAATTGTAAATGAAATGAGAGAAACAGGAATTTATGAAGTTGAATTTAACGGAATCAATGTTTCCAGCGGAATTTATTATTACAGTTTTTATGTAAATGGAAATTTTATAGACACAAAGAAATTAATTTTATTAAAATAAAAGGAAGGATTATGAATCAGTTCAAAAAACTGGTTCGGTTAAAGCCGAAGTTTTAAATTGTAGAGGGAGCAGACGCTCTTCATAATTCAGCGACCAAGCAGATTATAAAAGATAAATCTTAATTAAAATTAAGGTATTGTCTTGCCCCTCTTTTATTGTACAAAAATTTTTAAATAAAATAATTTAATTTCCATAAACTTTAAACATATATATTATGAAAATTTTAAATAATCTATTTGCAATTTCTTTATTAGTTTTCTCAATAAGGAAGATAATAGAAATATTATCGGAAGATATAGAGGATTTACATAACGAGTATTATCCTCATGTAAGCAGGGTTGGAAACGGTGAGATAATAATAAGAACGACAAAAGATGACGGACAGCGTCCAAGCTATGGTAAGAAGACAGAAGATTATGCAAGCATAACAATAAAATTACCGTTGATAACGAATGATGATATTGAGCGGAGAATATATTTTAAGAAAGGAGATAAAAACAGTAACTACGAACATCAGAACTCCCGTGACATAGAGACGATGGTACGGTTACTAAAGAGTGCAAAAGAACAAGGCGGATTATTAAGCGGCGCTGAGTTGAGTATGCTAATGAACAGATCATTAGGAACGATTGGCAAATATTTAAAAAAGTATCAGGAAAGTACCGGGGAGATATTACCGCTTAAAGGCTATGTATTAGATCAGGGAAGTCTTCCAACTCACAAAGGGATAATTATTGATTATTATGAAAACGGAATGTCTCCTGCAGATATAGTATTCAAGACATCTCACAGCCAGGACGCGGTTGACAGATATATTAAGCACTATGAACAGGTCAAAAAGCTGCTCAAGAAAGGATTAGAAGAAAAAGCAATAGTATCTATAACCGGAAGAAGTTTGAATGTTGTCAAACAATATATTAAGTTATATAAGAAATATAATCCACTAAAAGCTAAATAATGAGACACGACAAATGTCGTAATAGTAAGTAAAAACTGATAGTATAAATTTACTTTAAAAATTTATTTTTAAATAAGAAACCCCCGAGTCAGAATAAAACCTTACATGGGGAAATTATAAAAAATTAACTAAGTTTTATTTACCAACCTTCACACTGTCCCCGCACATACAATTTGCATAATCACTCTTCGTAAGATTCCCGAATCCGCACCAGTTGTAATACCAGTTGCTCATGTCTTTTGCTGTCATAGAATTATTCATACCTGTATAATATTCTATATATCGGTTTCTGTATTTTTCATCACCAAAGATCTTTTCGGAAACATTGTGCATTGAAGCAGGAGTGATAGAAGATTCACCAAAGCTTTTATTGAAATCATATTCAAAGGTCCAGTAAGGTTCATCAGTTTCTATGTCTTTAAGATAATATGTTTCGTAATTTGTCAGAGCAATTTCCGATTCTGTCTTGTCATAATAAAAGATCTGATAGGAAGGATTTGTATCATAGATAGGGCTTATGGAAGGAGTAATGTGTATGAATGATACCGGAGTATACCAGTCATAAAATATCCTGAAGTCATCACGGTGAAAATGTCCTGCGAACTGTGAAGAGATCGAATTAGAATATTTATTTATCATCCGGATAAAAGGTTCGGAATATTTTTCTTTCCATGCAGTAAATATCTTTTCTTCGCAATCGCCTTTTCCGTGTATCGTTCCGTAAATATCAACTCCCGGCGGAATGTGATATGAGAGCATTACTTTGATCCCGAGTTTTGTGTATTGCTGAAAAACACTGTCAAGCCAGACAAGCTCTTCCATGCCCGGATCAATAAGCGAATCTCCGCACTGATTAATATATTTAGGTGAAAAATAAATTGTATTCAGCTGTATCATTTTAAAATTACTTATCCCCGGAAAGTTCAGAACACAGTATCCGCCTTTGGAAAAGTCATTGCTGAAATCAGGATTGAGACCGTTAATATTCACAAGCGGTTCCCATTCTTCAGAAAGCAGTTTAAGAAAATCTCCCTCCGGCGTAATCTTGTAATTTCCGCAGTAATCATCATTGTTGCCTACAGTCGGGTAGATAAGAGTATTAGGATAGAATTTCAGAATATATGAAGTGATGAACTTAATTGTTTTTCCTTTAAAGCTGTAAATCGAATCAGTATTATTTATACCGGAATACTTAATGTACTCCTCGCTGAAATCATGTCCCATAAAATCTCCTGTGATGATTATGAAATCCGGATCGGGTATTCTCGAACTCATCTCTTCCATAGAAGACTTGAACAGTGGAAAATTGGAATCACTTCTGTATGAATTGATCTTCTGAATATCTGAATTTAAAAATATATTTTCCCATTCAGTATAATCCGAATAGATCAGATCATCTACGATAGTACTGTCATAGAAAGGATCAAAGTGCAGATCGGAGAAGTTCAGGAATTTGTTTTCACTGTGATCCTGAGAATATGCACCAGCGTAACAGCAAAAAACAATTAAGAAAATATATGGTATTCTTTTCATTCAATAATTTATTGTGATAACTTAACATAATCATTTCTAAAATTCCACCACTAATACACATAATACACACAGGCGCAAACACGCTAATGACAAACCGGACAAACTCAGTAACCCGGGTATTTCTGGAATGGAAATGATTGAATATTATTATTAATTTGTTTTCAATTAAAACAAACAGAAAATGTCAGTCAAAAAAATAGAAAGAGTGATCGTTCCCGGTGGTACACATTTTGTCGGTGACGGATTCCGGGTGCATAATATTATCCCGGGAAGCGCTGGGTTAAGCATGCAGAGAATGAGTCCGTTCATTCTTCTTGATTATAATTCGCCTTATGAATTCCCTCCGAGCGAAACGCCGCGTGGTGTCGGTGTTCATCCGCACAAGGGATTTGAGACTGTCACAATTGCCTACAAGGGAAAGGTCGAACATCATGACAGCAGCGGAGGCGGAGGTGTGATCAATGAAGGGGACGTCCAGTGGATGACTGCTGCTTCAGGCCTGCTGCATAAAGAATTTCATGAAAAGGAATGGAGCAAAAAGGGCGGAATGTTTCAGATGGTTCAGCTGTGGGTGAATCTTCCCGCAAAGGATAAAAAGTCAAAGCCGAAGTATCAGGCAATTACAAATAAAGACATGGGAAGAGTTAAGCTGGAAAACAATTCCGGTGAAGTTGAGATAATTGCAGGTGAATATAAAGGAGTTAAAGGTCCGGCATCAACTTTTACTCCTCTGCATCTATTTAATGTAAAATTAAAGTCCGGAGCCAAATCAGATCTTGCCTTTCCTCCGGAATATAATACAGCTTTACTCGTACTTGAAGGAAATATCAAAGTAAATGACAGCGAAGATGTTCCTGTGAATAATTTTGCTTTGTTTGAAAACAAAGGAGAAGATTTTACAATTGAAGCAATTGAAGATTCACTGATACTGATCTTAAGCGGCGAACCCATCAATGAACCCATTGCTTCACAGGGACCTTTTGTGATGAATACAAAAGAAGAACTGGTTGAAGCGTATAATGATTTTTATGAAGGAAAGTTCGGGCATCTGGAAGATTAAGCATAATACCTTTTCCTAAGCCAAAAAGAAACTCCTACGAGTAAGATCAATGCCGGGACTTCTACAAGCGGTCCGATTACACCTGCGAAAGCCTGTCCTGAATTCAATCCGAAAACTGCAATTGCAACAGCAATAGCCAGTTCGAAATTATTTCCTGCGGCAGTAAATGCAACGGAAGCCGTTTTGTCATATTCTGCGCCCATGGCTTTGGTTACAAAAAATCCAATTATGAACATCACAGCGAAATAGATCAGCAGCGGAATGGCAATCATCACAACATCCATTGGAATTTCAACAATCATTTCGCCTTTCAATGAAAACATGATAACGATTGTAAAAAGTAATGCGATCAAAGTTATCGGCGAAACAGCCGGAATAAATTTGTTTGTGTACCAGTCTTCGCCTTTTAATCTTACGAGTATCAGCCTGCTTAAAATCCCCATAAGAAACGGAATTCCCAGATATATAGCGACGCTTTCGGCAATTGTTCCGATTGAAATGTCAACGATTGCTCCTTCAAAACCGAAAAAAGGAGGAAGTATCGTAATGAAGATCCATGCGTAAAAACTGTATGCAAAAACCTGGAAAATACTGTTCAAAGCCACAAGCCCCGCTCCGTATTCACTGCTTCCTTCCGCAAGATCATTCCAAACCAGTACCATTGCTATGCAACGGGCTAAGCCGATCAGTATCAGACCAACCATATATTCCGGATAGTCGCGTAAAAATGTGACAGCCAGTAAAAACATCAGCACAGGACCGATTATCCAGTTTAAGAACAATGAAACGATCATGACTCTGGTGTTTTTAAATACTTTTGGCAATAAGGAATATTTCACTTTTGCCAGCGGAGGATACATCATTAAAATGAGTCCGATCGCAATGGGAATATTCGTTGTCCCCCTGTTGAAAGAATTTATGAATCCGGAAAATGCAGGAAAGAAGTATCCTATTGCTATGCCGGTTGCCATTGCAATAAATATCCAGAGCGTGAGATTTTTGTCGGTAAAACTTAACTTTTTGATTGCCATTTTCTGAGGTTAATTTTTGAGAAATTCAGCAGATTCAGCAGCATTTTTTCTTTTCAAAACTTTCAGCCCTGGATTTTGCCGAATTGAAAAATTCATTGAACCCTTTGGAGAACCTTGCAAATGCTTTCCAGTTGATGCAATAACATGATTTTGTACCATCAACAGTACCTTCCAGTAAGCCTGCTTTAAGCAATTCCCTGAGATGCTGAGAGACGGTTGATTGCGACAATGGAAGCACATCCACTATTTCACCGCAAATGCACATGTTCTTTTTTGAAATTGTTTTAAGGATGGCAACCCGGGCAGGATGGCTGATCGCCTTTGCAAAGTCAGCAAGCTCAAGGTCTGACTTTTTAAACTCTTCTTTTTTATTCTGTGCCAATACTTCAGTCTTTTAATTTAATATCGCAAATATACGATAATTAATTTAAAGAATTAACTGATTATTGAATCAAAAAAGCCGGGTTCCATCATGGTCACGGATGAATTTCTGAAATGAATTTTGAACTGTTATTAACACCGAATATCAGATCACCAAGATCCACTATCCCGTCAAGATTAAGATCAGTTACTGCATAGCCTGTTATATAATTTGCAGCATCATTGGAGATAAGAGCCACGTCACTCAGATCCACAACATCATCCCGGTTTACATCACCAGTATAGATTGACCATAGACTGTTTACATTGACAAGATTATTTCCGAATGCCTGCGAAGCTGAACCTGTAAAATCATAACTCATAAAATTGTTTTCAAAAGCAACAGGAATTCTGCTCCAGGTTGTAATTGAGTTTCTGTGCCTGACAGTAATATAGTAAGGAGTTGCGTTTACAGAATTTGTAAATCCGAAGAGATTTGAAACACCTGAACCTCCCATGCCTTTTCTTGTTTCAACAATACTGTACGGTGAAACGGATTCTCTGATCTCAACGTCAATTGTATCCCGGGAAGAGAATCCTTCGAAAGCCACTGTTAAATTCAGATCCTGTTTTTCCAGAGGTCTTATCCAGATCCCTGAAGAAGAGGTTCCGGCAATTAAATAATCATCACTGGCAACAAGCGAATAAACAGAATTTCCGGCGAACCCTGTTTCCTGATAGTTTATCCAGTTTATTCCTTCATTGGTCGTCATTATTACAGAAGGATTAACTGATGAAGATGTAACTGTAAGTGAAGCAAACAATTTATTTCCCACAGAGATCATTGATGAAAAATATTCGAAATTACTCAGCAGAAAATTTGTAGGCGCAAATGTATTTCCCATATCAGTTGAGACATATATACTGTTGATACATCCGGCAAAAATTTTATTGTTAAAATACTTTACCGCTCTGACAGGACGCGTATGGTCCGGATTCTCAGGAAGCCCGGTGCCTGCGCCGGAAACCCAGTCCGCGCCGTTGTTTTCCGAAACCGCAACTCCGTATCTGCTTCCGGCAATGAACTTTCCCGGAGCATAAGTGTAGGTTTGTAGCATGGACAACTGATTAATCATCGGTAAAGATGTAAAACTCTGACCGTTATTTACCGATAGTCTGTGAGGAAATCCAATATTCACATAAATGAAAACATTGCTGTCCCCGGGAGCTGCTACACCAAAAACTCCGAGACCGTTTTCTCCGATATTATCAATCGTCCAGGTTAATCCCGCATCAGTTGATCTTAAAAGCCCGTCTTCATAAGTTCCGGCAAAGATCTGATCACCTCTGACAGCCATTGAAAATACTCCGCTGAAATCATAGCCTGTATTTACAAGATACCAGTTCTGTCCGTTGTCTGTCGATGAATAGATCCTGCCGATGTTCAGAATTCCCGTCGAGGTACCGGCAAAATATTTATCCCCGCACTTCACCAGTGACTTAACAAAATGACCGGGAATGTTTATTGCCTGTGTCCACTGGGCATTTGCAGATAAGGTCATTGAAATGCTTATTGCGATGAAAAGATATTTTAGAGTTTTCATTTTGATTATTATTTTTATTTATTCTATCTAATTAATAAAAAAAATTTTGCCGCGAATTATCACGAATTTTACGAATTAATTTTATTCAACTTATCAATTCACTCTATCACTCAGTTAACATACTCAACTTACAATTACTTTACCTCATTATCAAAGAAACTTTGACATTAATTGTGAGCAAATAAAATTATTTAAGTTGGTTCAACAGTTTCCTATTTTTAAAAAAATTAAAGTCCGGATTGAATCAGATCAAAGCAATAATGGTCTTAAAGACATTATCAAAAAAAGAACTCCTTAAGTTAAGAGACTTTCTTGAGTCGCCTTATTTCAATAAAGGTAAAAAATATATTGTAAGATTTTTTGCCGAACTTATCCGTTACTATCCTGATTTTACGGTAACCGGTACTCTTAACTTAAAAAAAGATATCTACAGGAAAATTTACCCTCGTGAAAAATACAGTGATGTGAGGTTCAGAAAGCTTACTTCCGGGCTTTATAAACTTCTTCTCGAATTTCTTTCGGTGGAAAATTATTTATCGGACCCGGCTGAAATCAATCTGAAAGTACTGAAAGAACTCAACCGTAGAAACCCCGGAAATATATTCGAAAGCGAACTTAAAAATTCTTACACCTCTCTCCGGAAAACAGATCTTCGCAATGACAATTATTTAAAGAACATGTATGAAATGATAAATACCGAGAAGTTTTTTTACTTCCCGAGAAAGCGGAATAAAGCGCTTGAAAAATTCGACGATGAAATGAATTACTTCAACAGGTATGCGCTTACATTATATCTGTCAAAGTATATAGAAAGAGCAATGGAGATCAGGTTTTTCAGAGCACAGAAATTTGATTATCCGCTTTTCAGTGAGATCGTCTCTTTTATAAAAAAGAATCAATATCTTAATGAGCCTGTTATTGAATTACTTTACCTTCAGCTTAAACTATGCATAGAGGATGATGATGAAAGTTTTTACAGGCTCAGAAAACTCCTGACAAAACAGGAAAAAAAGATCGGTAAAGATCAGGTCAGGATCATATATAACATTCTTTCAAACTATTCGGCTGAACGATCCGAAAAAGGAATTGAAGGTTTTCATGAGCAGCTGCTTGATATATACCTTGAAGTGGTAAAAAAGGATCTTTACGATCAGTATATTTCCGGATTTTTATTTATGAATATTGTGACACTTTTTCTGAGGTTCAGTAAAATGCGCGAGCTGAAAAAGTTTATTTCGGAGAATTCGGAAAAACTGAATCCGGAGATAAAGGAAGCGATAATGAATTATTGCCATGCCCGGCTTTCATTCTCCGGAGGGGATACGGAAAAAGCTCTTGTGTATCTGTCAAAAATTAACTTTGATCATTACCAGCTGAAATTCCAGATCAAGAACCTTACTCTGAAGATCTATTATGAACAGGAACATTTTGAATCTGTCTTCTCTCTCATTGATTCATACAAACATATTCTGAAAAGAGAATCGGATATTCCGGAAAGCATAAAAAAAACCATAATGAATTTTTTAAAGATCTTAAAGCAACTCTCTGATATAAGATCCGGAAAGAAAAGAACCGACAGGCAATTATTACTTAAGGAAACCGAAAACTCCACACCTGCTGAAAAGATCTGGTTAATTGAAAAAATAAACGAAATATGATATTGATTGACCTGTTGATCAAACTGTGATCTGATTATTTAAGAAGTATCATAGACTTCACATCAGAAAACTCACCTGCGGTTAATTTATAATAATAAACACCGCTTGCTATATTCGATCTGCTTTTATCTGCTGAAAACTCTGCCACATAGCTTCCTGCATTCCTGTTACCGCTGAAAAGTTCTTCAACCTCATTACCAAGCACATCATAAATTTTAAGTGTAACAAATCCGCTTTCGGGTATCTCATATTTAATTTTTGTTACAGGATTAAACGGATTCGGATAATTCTGTGAAAGAGAAAATTTTTCCGGAATGGAAGTGTTTTCCTCTATACCGACCAGCATTCCCAGATCAAACATAAAACATCCCCTGCCGTAAGATGCCGCCATCAGGACATTCGGATCTTCTTTGTATTTAAGATCCCTTACTTCAATATTAGGCATTCCCGAATTAAAATTTATCCAGTTAACACCGTCATTTGTGGATTGAAAAACCCCGAGATCAGTCCCGGCAAAAAGCATTTGCGGAGTTGATTGTTTCTTTACAATGGAGTTGGCTGCTATATTGGGAAGATTGGATGTAATGGAAAACCAGCTTGATCCTCCGTCTGTGGTTTTGTAAACATGCTTACCGGCAGTTGCTCCCGCAAAACTTGCATAGCAGATATCATCATTATCATGATCCACCCAGAAATCCGAAACATAAGGATATCCCGAAGTAGTGGACCAGTTATTTCCGTTATCGGTTGTAACAAGTATCTTACCATTGCTTGTGCCGATATATATTTTATCTATATTGCTTTTGCTGATACCGATTGCAGAGACGTTTCCGTTTATGATACCGGTTGCAGCGATCTGTGACCAGCCTGAAGATGTGGAAGCAGTCTGAATGGATTCAGTTTTCCATACATCCGCTCTGCCGAAAACAATTGTATTATGATCACCCGGAGCCATTTCGTATGGATTATAAAACAAACCACCGCTCGAGCCGGATGGAGTAATATTTGTAAAACTTACACCAAAATTATCTGACCTTTGAATAGAACCATTGACATATTGACCGTAAACATAATTTGTATTAACGGGATCGACTAAGGTATAACCGCCGTCACCTGTAGTTCTTTGTATCCATACCACTCCGGTGTTTGTACTCGTCTGTTTATTGTTATCCTGACATCCGCCATATAGTTTTCTTAGATCGGTCGGATCATAATCAGCGCTTACAAACTGCAGAGTAGAAATATTTTCATTCAGATCATCCCAGGAATCCGCATTATTAAAAGAAAAATAAAGGCCGCCGTCTGAGCAGCAATATAAAACAGAACCGTTATAAGTTAAGTAATGAATATCAGCATGAGAAAAATTCAATGTACTTGAAGTGGACCAGTTGGATTTTTTTGTCAGCGAAACACCTCCGTCAGTAGAAACATAAACATCGAGTCCTGCGACAACTACCCCGTTCGGATTTCCGGGAATTACGGTTACGGCATTATCATACCATCCCTGCGAACTCATATAATTTGTAGATGAATTTTGTTCGGTCCAGTTAACTCCTGCATTTGTGGTTCTGTATAAACCGAACAATGCACCGCTTGTTCCTGCTATGCTTGCGTATAAAACATTCGGATTATCAGGGGATATTGCGAGCTGGGTTCTTCTGCCAGAAGATAATGAAGACACAGTTTCCCAGATTGATCCTGAATTTGTGGTCTTATAAATAAAACTCTGACCTGATCCGGTACCTGCATAAAGAATATTCGGGGAAACTGGATCGATGACAAGTGAAGTGAAATTACCCTGCAGAATACTTAACCAGTTAATGCCGGCATTTGTGGATCTGAATACGCCGATATTTCCGGCGGCAAAAACAATGTTTGAATTGGAAGGATCAACGATTATTTTACCGGTATAAAGACCCGTCAGAGATGCAGTTGATATCTGAATCCAGTTGAGTCCCGCATTAGTTGATTTATATATTCCGTCCCCGTACTGACTGTCACCGGAGTAATTCAATTCCCCTGTGCCGTAATAAAGTGTGTTCGGATTGTTCGGATCTATTGCTATATCCCCGCTTGCAATGGAGCCGATATTATCTGTCAATACAGTCCAGTTTATACCTCCGTCAATTGTTTTCCAGACACCGCCCTGAGCAGCTGCAATATAAAAAATATTGGGATCAGTGGGATGAAAGGCTATACTGTTTGTTCTGCCTGAAATATAATTTTCATTTGTTCTTGCATAAAACATTCCCGTCGGATTAACACTCTGCCATCCTGTAAAGGAAGTTGAGCTGCCGGGAATATTCCTGTCCTCGGGAATATTACGCATCTGAATAACGGCTTTCTCATAAGTATCAGGTGGTAAAACTTTTCCCGGACCGCCTGCGCGTTTGACAAGTTTATATTCTTCTCTCTGAAGGATACTTTCACTTGATTCGTTTTCGCTGATATTGTCCTGACAAAAACCGGAAATATTGGTTAATGTTATTATAATAAAAACACAGAGTATTTTAAAAGTGCAGAGCGTCATACATTAAATTTTTTATTTGGCTAAATTAACTTTTATAATCATGGAATACTATAATAAAAAAATTTGTCCCAAAATTTCAATACCACATCCGTCCAAAACGATTTGTGTAAATAACTCTTTACCTTAATGCAGAAAAACCTAAACAGCGGTAAAATTTTTAACTCCGCCGGTAAGAAAAGCGCTGAAGAGTGGCTCAGACAGTAAATTTAAAAAACACAGACATTGAATTTATACAAGTTATCCGAAAAATATCATTTTATTAATGAACTATAATATTTAAATTGCAGACTTATGGCACGAATAAATATTACTATCGTTGACGCTACAGGCAATAAAGAACAGCAGGCAACCCTGCCTGATGATGCTTCCGTTAAAAGGATAATGGAGGTTCTTCTCCCAAAAATGAAAATGCCTCTTACAGGACCGGACGGTGAACCTCTTTCATACAAGTTTCATCATAAAGCCTCGGGAAAACAACTTACCGAATCTCAAACGCTTGCAGAAGCAGGTGTAAAAGAAGGCGATGTACTGAGACTTCATCCGGAAATCACAGCCGGATCCTGATCTTTTACCATTCTTTTAAAATTTCATATTTATATTCATATTCATATTATAATTCATATTTATATTATAATTCATATTCATATTATAATTCATATTTGATAAATTAATTTTTCTGTGTTAATTTATTTGTTAAATATTCATATTAATACACAATAACAATAACAATACACAATACACAATACACAATACTTAATACTTAATACTTAATACTTAAAAAATGCCAATAGAAGTAACAGACGACAGATACTCACGACTTGAACTTATTAACTGGTGGGATCAGAATGTATTAAAGAATGCAAAGATCCTGGTGGTCGGATGCGGCGCACTTGGAAATGAGATCGTAAAGAATCTTGCAATGCTTGGCATAGGAAATATAAGCGTAGTGGATATGGATAAAGTAGAGGAGAGTAATCTTACCAGAAGCATATTATTCAGAAAAGAAGACAAAGGAAGATCAAAAGCAGAGGTTATCTGTGAAAGGGCTAAAGAGGTTAACGAAGATATTAATATTAGTTATTTTGACGGGAATATTTTCAATTTCGGTCTGGGAGTTTTTAAAAGTTATGATCTGATCATCGGGGGACTTGACAACCGCGAAGCAAGACTATTCATAAATCAATCATGCTGGAAAGTGAACAAGCCGTGGATAGACGGAGCAATAGAAGTTCTTACGGGAGTTGCCAGAATGTTCATCCCGCCGGATAATGTCTGCTATGAATGCACTATGTCTGAGATTGATTATAAGCTCATTAATAAAAGAAAATCGTGCATGTTGCTAGGACTCGATGAGATCAATGAAGGTAAAATCCCGACCACTCCTACAATAGCTTCGATAATTGCGGGCGTTCAGGTACAGGAAGCCATAAAGTATCTTCACAAAAGAGATGATCTGAAATGTCTTAACGGGAAAGGATTTATTTTTAACGGGGGGAATAATGATTCCTATATAATCGAGTATCAGAAAAACGAAGAGTGTCCATCTCATTATACTTTTGATAACATTAAAAAAATAAACAGGAAATTTTCCGAAGCGAATCTCGGCGATGTTATGGAAACAGGAAAAGAATATTTTAAAGATGGGGATTTTAATATTGAATTCAATAATGAAGTTGTATATGAATTAACCGATGACTCCGGTGGAAATGAAATTGCCGTAAAAGAGTATTATGCAAATCAGAATCTTATGTCGGTCAAAGATGTAAAACTTGATGACGGTAGTATCCTGAAGATCCGTTCATTTCATAATCTAAAAACCGGTTCTCCACTTTCGGAAAAGATGAAGGATAAAAAGCTTACTGAACTTAAACTGCCTTTTAACGATATACTGATCCTGAGAAAAGGCATTGATGAAATTCAGATAGAATTTGAGTATGATGAAATATTCAGATTGATATGACATTCCGGTAAAGATCTTTACATAACCTATAAAAAATAAAACACAATTACAGGCATTTACGATTTTATAAAAAATAAAACCTGTCCATATTGTCAGTCGAGGCTAAAAGAAGGGGCTGACTTCACCGTTTGTTCGCATTGCGGCACACCCCATCATACAGAGTGCTGGGAAGAGAACGGCGGATGTACTACCTATGGCTGTCTCAATAATCCTAATACAGAAAACAGGATCGGGATTGGTTCCGATAGCATGAGAGGATCAGAAGATGTTGGTAATGAGACGGTTGAATCATTACGGGCATCGCTCAGAACATCCTCCGGTGCTGATCTGATAGACTGTCCCAACTGCAAGACTAAAATAGAATCTGAATCTGTCTATTGTAAAAACTGCGGCTTTAATGTAGTTGAAAATAAATTTGATGATGATAAACCGGATAAAGGAAGAGATGAAAAAGAAGAATTTGAAAAAGAATTTAAAAACAGATACAAAAAAAAGATAAGTATTACCCGTAAGCGGTTCATTGTTACAGCTTTCAGCTTTATTGTACTTTTTTCAGTAGTCGGTTACCTCTTGTACTTTTCTGTAAATAAACTGAATGTGTATTTTTCATCAGATGAATATAAAATAAGGAATACAGTAGATAACTGGAAAGATGCATGGCAGGATAAAAACATTGATAAATATAAAAAATATCTTACTGATGATTATACTTATTATGGAAGTGACGGAAGAAAAGTGGATCTGTCAGAAAAACTCGAAAGGATGGAATATACTTTTAAGAATTATGATTACATAAAAATAGGTATTTCAGATTTTGAATTTGTAAAGGATTCGGTGTTTACGGAAAATGACAGGAAAGTTCAGTTCAGTGAAAAATATGAGTCGGATAAATTCAACGAAGCTGGCCTCAAGATATTAAGATTGTACAAAGGTGAAGAAACTAATGGTGAATGGAAGATATACAGGGAAGTTTTTAAACAGTACTGAATTTTAGATATGAAATGTGAGGTATGAGATATGAGGTATGAG
>CALMST010000141.1 GCA_937872315.1 uncultured Ignavibacteria bacterium
TTGAGATCATTGCCATTGGCTTTAGCCAAATGCATTGATCTTTAACAGATTTTTTAAGGTGTGATTTTAGAAACAAATGCACCTGCATTATTTGATGTAATCACTACATCGGTAAGATCAGAAACATCATCACCGTTCATATCAGAAGCTACATAACCGTTTGTAAAGGAACCAGCGGCATTGGAGACATTTACAACATCAGTAAGATCAACATTACCATTCTGATTTTCATCACCGCTATATATTGCAAATCTGTTTGTAGCAGGATTAACAAGTATCTGATTATTCCCGAATGCCTGTGTTTGAGACAGGGAGAAATTATATGTTATGGTTGGATCATCAAAATTTATTGTCTGCGAACTCCATGTTTCAATTGAATTCCTGTGTCTCAGCTGAATGTAATATTCATTATCCGGAAATGCATTCGGAAAGATCATTGTCGCGTTGCCTCCAGTACCTATGTAAACTTTTGCTGAGTCAACTTTTGAAAAAGGTGATTCGGCATTTCTGAGATATACATTGACAGTATCACGGACCGTTCTGCTAGTGGAAAGATTATAAAATCCCTGTATAAGCATTGTCATACTGAGTTCATTATCCGGATCATCGCCTGATACTTCTCTTACCCAAAATGATCTTCCGTATGTAGATGCGATAACATACTGTTTACCATTTTCAAGTGTACTGTCAATCCATTTCATTTCTGTAACTATTGTAGCATCCGGCATTCCGTTATTCCATCTGTGCCAGCTCACACCTGCGTTGGTAGTTCTGTAACAACCTGCTTCCGTTCCTAGATAGAGATAATTAGTAAGTAATCTGTGAGGAACCAAACCGCCCAAAGGTACATCAGGAATGTTTCCGCTGATGTTTGACCAGCTCAGACCTCTGTTTGTGGTTTTAAAAACCTTGTTACCGGCAGAGAACCCATTGATCAAAGCATAAGCTGTACTTGTATTTACCTGATGAGGAACTACCTGCCTTACTTTCAGATTTACCGGAATACCGCTCGATCTTTCACTGAAACCATTTCCTTCATATACTTTGATCCTGTTTCCGCTAACATTGGAATTTAATGTTGCATATACTATTGCTTTGGGGAATAAGTATTTTGATACACCTATATCTCTTACATTGTATGAAAATGTGAATGGATTTAATTTACTCCATGACTCACCTGCATCTGCGGATTCGTAAACAAATCCTTCACCATTTGTATATAGCTTGATAGGGTTAGTTCTGTCGCTCCTCATTTTTGTGTACCAGGTACTGATAGGATCCAGACCTGTATGATTCGTATCCCAGGCAAAACCCTGATCAGTCGATTTGTAGATCTGAAATTTGAAATTCCCGTTATAAGCACCGGAAGTAATATACACATACAACGAACTGTATGGATCGATTGCAACTCCTCCACCGTCTCCTCCTTTAGTATATGACCATGACTGACCGCCGTTAGTGGTTCCGGTAATTCCATTATCCTGCGAACCGCCGTAAATTACTCCTCTGTTACTTTCACCTACATCAAAATTTACATACTGTGTTACGGGTATGTAATTAATACCTGTTCCGAAAGTAGCACCCTGATCACCCGAATAAGCAACTCCACCGTCATTTCCAATATATACTGAGCTGCCGTCCGGGGTCCATTCCATCGCATGCTGATCAGCATGAATATCAGGATCGGTCAGCTTAGTCCAGGCAGAACCACTATTGGTGCTTCTGTATAATCTTATTCCGCCTGCAAGTACTATATTAGAATTTACCGGACAGACACTGATCACATTATTATACCAACCCTGACCTCCGAGAACCTCCTCAGCCGGAGTAATGTCTGACCATGTAGCTCCGTCATTAGTGCTTTTAAAAATACCGAGTGTATTATTTCCGGATGAGGATTCCATCATTGTATATATCTTATTTGAATTACTTGTTCCTATGGCAAGTGAGATCCTTGCTATATCTGAAGTCGGAATACCCGGAGATGTAACCTTTGACCAGTTGATTCCGTTGTTAGTTGATTTGAAAACTCCATCACCCCATTTCCCGGCATAAATTATGTTCGGGTTGTTTGGATTAATCGCAATATCACATATTCCATAGCTATCAATTCCGTCTAAATGTTTTGTCCAGCTCAGACCCCCGTCAGTTGAACGGTAATAACCTTCACTCGTAGCGGCATGAACTATATCGGCAAAAAAAGTCTGATGTCTTATTCTGTAAAAATCTCCGGGATCAGGTGATATATCTATATGAGTCCAGTTAACTCCTGAATTTGTTGTCCGCCACATTCCCGTCCCCGCTCTGATACGAGGCTCTCCGGTTCCTATTAAAATTGTCGACGGGGTCCCGGGATATGATGCAACAGAACCAATTGCAAGACTCGTTACATCTTCACTTGCACCGGCAGGTAGGAAACCTATATAACCCCAAAGTCCCCCGGAAGCTGTTGCAAGCAGAGGATTTACAGTATTGCCAACTTCAACATCAAGAATCCTTCCGCTGAATCTTGCGCCGGTAGATGGAACAACACTTCCGTAAGGACCGATCATTCTCCATGAATTTACAGCTGCATCACCCAGATCAGTATCCTCAGGTATTTTTTTAATTTCAAACCACATTTTTTCCAGGACTTCTTTTGGCAAAACAGCGCCGTAAGGATAATGCCAGTCTTCAAAATATTTAAGTTCAAGATCAGGTCCTTCAAACTGAACTTCCTCTTTTTCCGCAGGAAGATTATCTTGCGCCTTATTATAAGGAGCAAGATCAGCTATACCGGAGTTCTGTTCTTTTCCTTCATGATTGTCCGAAGAAAAACTATTATCTCCCGTATTCATGATCAGTATCAGCAGGAAAATTGATATGTAAATTTTTGTTTTCATGATGTTTGATTTATTTAGTTAACCAAAATTAGAAACTTCATTATGATTAATCAAAGAATTATATTTAAAAAAGTAATCACAGAATAAATTATAAAAGTTATATTTTATTTATTTCCGTGCTATATTCAATTATTATCCGCGAGTTAAAGTAACCTTTGATCATGCGTAAAAGTAATGTAATTTTATTGTTAAAAACTTTTTCTGAAGAAGAGATCAAAAAGTTTGATGATTTATTGAAGTCACCTTATTTCAATAAAAGTAAAACTCTGATCAGATTTTATTCGGAATTATCAAAATTTTATCCGGAATTTCCCGATGATAAAATTTTAAAAGAAAATATCCATAATAAAACTTTCCCCGGGAAAAAATTCAACGAACAGGTAATTAAAAATCTTAACAGTGAATTGCTTAGATTAATAAAAGTTTTTTTTGAACTCGAACTGATGGGTACAGATAAAAATGAAAGAAAGATCAATCTATTGAAACAACTTGTGAGGAGAAAGGCTGATAAGATTTATCTCAGCGAACTTAAGGGTTTTGAAAATGAACTTAATGAACAGTCGGATATTTCTGAAAGAAAATTTCATTATTTGTTTCTTCTTGAAGAACTGAAGATTGCATATCATCTTGAAAGGAATGAACAACCCAGAGTATTTGACAAGGTCATGAAATCCGGAGAGCATCTGATATTGTATTTCCATCTGCATTTCATAAAGACTATTTCCAACCTGAATATTAACAGTCAGACCTTTAGCGTAAAATATGATATAAATTTACCTGCTGAATATTTTGAAAATACTTCTTATGGGAATATCATAAAATACATGAAAGAAAAGAAAATAAATTATTCCGAACTGTTTGAAATGTATTATCTGCGTGTAAAATGCAATACTCATCCGTTTGATGAAGTTCATTATTACAAGTTCAAAGAACTTCTTCTGAAAAATCTTTTTTCACTTGATAAGATCGAGACATATGGTTTATTCATAGCTCTTGAGGCATATTGTCTTAGAAAATTAACAGCAGGTGATTTAAGATTCTCAAAAGAACTGTTTGATATTTTCAAAATTGAGACAGATAAAAATTTTTATAAATTCTCTGAAACATCACCTGTTACATTTATGAAATTCAGAAATACTTATCTGACTGCGCTCAGACTTCACGAATTTGACTGGTTTGAAAAATTCATTGAAAAGTACAAAGATGATATTATAGAATCAGACCGTAATACGGTTTTAAAAATAGCCTATGCTTATTTCAGTTTTGAGAAAAAAGAATTTGAGAATACTATGAAGCTGCTGGCTGACCTGAATCCGCCACAGTTATTTTTAAAACTGGATGTCAGAAATTTAACTCTTATGGCGCATTATGAATTGAATTATTTTGATTCCGTATTGTCACAGATCGATTCTTACAAACATTATCTTACGGGTAACAATTCGCTTTTTGAATCCATGAGAGAGAGTAATTTCAGATTTTTAAACTCTCTGAATTCTCTTATTCTAATCAAAGAAAAAAATCAGAAGGAAAACCTCTATGATTTAAAAGATAAATTAAAATCATATGTAGGTGAGAGAAGAATTATGTGGCTGATTGATAAAATTGATGAGGAGATCGGTTAGCCATGCTGAATGGCTGAATAACTGCTTTATTGGTTGATCGGATGCCCGGTTGACCGGCGGGAATCAATTAACGCAGCAATATACTGATTATATAATTTATACCTTTCAGATTTGAGATCTCATAAAATCCGAAGATGAGCAAATTCTTCCCCTGACGTTCTTTCGGGTTTGATTATTTTCTTTTCAAATGCAGCGAATAACGCCGGTTTAAAATCTGATCAAAACTAAGACTGATCCTATCTTGCAAAAAATATTGCCAGTACAATAAACGATATCCAGGCTAACACCCATCCGAAGCTGACAAGCATCAGAAAGATCAGAATATCATAAGCTCCCAATAGATCAGAGAGATAATGCAAACGTGATCTGATTGACATAGCAAACTTCCTTTCAGATTAAATTTCCAGATGAAATATAAAAAATATATTTAATTTTGTTACATAAAAAATTAATCATATTCGATTTCTGAAGAAATCCAAATATAACGGGTTAACTTAACAGTATTAGGCTGAAGCAAACAGCACTGATCTGAAATTTTCTCCGCTGTGTATGATCTGAAAATAATTAATTTGTAAGGATTTGTCATTCGTGATATTTTTTGCTGTTTCGGTGGAAAAAATTACAGATCAATTGCTGTTGATCATTAGCGGCTTTCTTAAATAATTAAACAGTTTTATTAATATATCTTTACTATAATAATTATTCGGGATGCTCAGAAAGTGTAATAAAATGAGTACAAGTTCCGGGTTTCAATTTTCGTATATTGCGAAACTATTTTTTTTGTGGATCGTTTAAAACCTCATTTAAATAGTTTATCATTTCAGCAGGAGTTTTAATATTTATTTTTAACAAATTAATTTTTTTACCATGAAACATAAAATACCCTTCCTTTTTTTATTTTTTATCTTTTCTTTTATCAATTCAAATTTATACAGTCAGACCGTTGATGAGATCATTGACAAATATGCAGAAGCAATGGGCGGAGCTGATAAGCTTTTATCTGTAAATTCACTTAAGCTATCCGGAACTATTCAGGGTGGAGGAAGTGATTTCCCTTTCATTATGATTTTAAAAAGAACCGGAAAAGCCCGGACAGAAATTGACTATCAGGGAATGCAGTTTATAAATGCATGCGATGGTAATACCGGATGGATAATAAATCCATTCCAGGGAACGAGAGATGCCGAGATGCTGCCTGCTGAACGGGTAAAATCTTTAAGAAAAAATTCTGAGATCGAAGGTGAATTAATTAATTACCGCGAGAAAGGTTATAAAGCCGAATTTCTTGAAAAAGACGATTTTGAAGGAAGTGAAGTTTATAAAATTAAACTTACAGATAATGAAGGAGATGTCACATATTATTTTATAGATATTGATACAGACCTTTTATTAATGAGCAAAAGCAAAAGAAAAATAGGGGAAAAAGAGATTACAACTGAAATAGTATATGGGAATTACAGAAAAACCAATGATATAATGTTTCCATTATCATATCAGATCAGGAATAACGGAGGAGATGGCAATCAGAATATTTCCTTTGATAAAGTAGAAATAGATATATCGGTGAATGATGACATATTTAAAATTCCCGTTACAAATTAATTCCAATTAAAAATTTTTATAAATTATTGAATGCATATATGAAAATAAAATTAATTCTTTTGGCAATTTTAATATTCTCATTTCAGGATATATTTTCCCAGAGCAAATTAAATTCCGCAACTTTCGGATCTCTTTATTCAAGGCTTATCGGCTCCGCCACAATGAGCGGCAGGATCACAGCCATTGACGGAGTTAACAGTGAGCCAAGGATCATTTATGTCGGTTCGGCAGGAGGAGGTGTTTGGAAGACTTTGAACGGAGGTGCGGTATTCAATTCAATTTTTGATAAATACTGTCAGTCCATTGGTGCTCTTACAATTGACCAGAGTGATCCGGATGTGATATGGGTAGGTACCGGTGAATCCAATATGAGAAACACAGTAGCTGTCGGAGACGGCATTTATATGAGTGATGACGGTGGTGATAACTGGAAAAAGATGGGTCTGGAAAAAAGCGAACACATTTCAAAAATAGTGGTAGATCCTGACAACAGTGATATTGTATATGTAGCTGTGCCCGGAGCATTATGGGGAGACAGCGAGGACAGAGGGTTATATAAAACCAATAACCGCGGAGAGACGTGGGAAAAAATTTTATACATTGATGAGAAGACAGGCTGCGCTGACATTGTAATGGATCCCAAAAACCCCGGTATCTTATATGCTTCGATGTGGCAGTTCAGAAGAAAACCCTGGACCTTCAGCTCAGGCGGAGAGTCAAGCGGACTTTTTAAAAGCGTTGACGGCGGAAAGAACTGGAACAGGATCGATAAGGCTTTTGATGATGAGAATTTGCTCGGTAGGATATGCATCGCAATATCTCCTGTCGATTCGAAACATATTTATGCGATCGCAGAATCCAAGAACACAGGATTGTTTGAATCATTTGACGGAGGAAATACATGGGAACGTAACAGCGCAACAGGTAATGTCGTTGCCAGACCATTTTATTTCAGCGTTATTGCCGTAGATCCCACTGATGAAAAAAGAATTTACAGACCGGCTTTCACTCTTTCTATAAGTGATGACGGCGGAAGATCTTTCAGGGAAGCTTCATCTGAAGGTGGTTTTGTACACGGTGATTTTCACGCGATATGGATAAATCCCAAAAACCCGCAGCAGGTATATGTGGGAACAGACGGAGGTGTCTATATGTCACAGGACAAAGCAAATAATTTCATCATGATCCACAACCTGCCTGTTTCTCAATTTTACCATGTGGCATATGATCTCAACAAACCTTATTACAATCTGTATGGAGGACTGCAGGACAACGGGTCCTGGACTGTACCTTCATCCACTACAGGCGGACTTGATAATGAAGACTGGACTTCGATAGGTTTCGGAGATGGTTTTTATATGGTACCGGATCTTACTAACTCTGATTTTGTTTACTGGGAATCTCAGGGCGGAAATATCTTCAGATACAATAAGAAGAATTTTGAGAATAAAGATATAAAACCTCTGCCTTTAAAAGGAGAAGACAAACTCAGATTTAACTGGAATGCTCCGATTGTACAAAGCTTACTAAACCCAGGTACTATTTATTTCGGATCTCAGTATTTATACAAAACAACAGACATGGGTGAAACCTGGGACAGAATTTCTCCTGATCTTACCACAAACAATCCGGTCAAACAGACTCAGGAGGAATCAGGCGGTTTATCAATTGATAATTCGTCCGCTGAAAATCACTGCACGATTTTTGCTGTATGTGAATCTCCTGTAGATGATAAAATAATCTGGGCCGGTACGGATGACGGTAATCTCCAGATCACTGAAAACGGAGGAATAAGCTGGACAAATGTCATTAAAAATGTTCCGGATGTTCCTGAAAGCACATGGGTATCCAGCATAGATGCCGGCAGCTTCAGCAGGAATACAGCTTTCGTTACTTTTGACGGACATGCAGGCGGAGATATGAAAACATACATTTATAAAACAACTGATCTCGGCAGATCATGGAAGTCAATTTCCACCGAACAAATAGAAGGTTATGCGCACAAAATTAAACAGGATCCTGTTAATCCGGATCTGTTATTTGCCGGAACGGTCTTTGGATTATATGTCAGCATTGACGGAGGAAATAACTGGGCTCAGTATGCCGGTACGATTCCAAAGTGCGAGGTCAGGGACATTACCATTCAGCATGAAAGAGGAGATCTTCTGCTTGCAACCCACGGAAGAGGTATTATTGTTGTAGATGATCTGACACCTCTGAGAAATCTATCATCACAGATAATGGATGAAGATGCCGCATTACTTCCGGCGAGAGCAAGTTATATAAACGGAATCCGGCTGGGTTCAGGTTTTGTACCTAATGTTGGCATGTATATCGGTCAGAATGCGCCCGAAGATGCTCAGATAATTTATTATCTCAAAAAGAGAGCGATCACAGGGGATGTCAGAGTTGATATTTACAGCAGCGAAGGAAATCTTGTGAAATCAATTCCGGGTACCAAGCGCAAAGGAATAAACCGTGTAACCTGGAATATGAGACTTGCGCCACCGAAAACAGCCCCGGGAGTAACACCCGACAGAAGCGGTTTCGCCGGACCATTAACAGCAGAAGGAATTTATACCGTAAAACTTACAGTTGGAGATAAGGTTTATACAGGTAATCTCGAAATTATCCGTGACCCGAATTCGCCTTACTCCGCAGAAGATATTGCGATGCGTGAAGATGCAACAGCTAAAGCTTATAAAATGGTTGAGGATCTTGCATACCTTGTGACCAACATTAATGTTATTAAACAGGAAACTGACAAGCTTGAAAAGGAAGGAAAGATCAGCAGGGAAACGGGTGACAGCTTAATAGAAAAACTTGAAACTCTCAGGAAAGAATGCGTACCGACAAAAGAGAGTAAAGGAATAACGGGAGAAGAAAGACTCAGAGAAAGAATTTCAGAGCTTTACACAAGCTTTGTTTTTTTCAGCGGAAAACCAACTACTCAGCAATTGGAAAGGATTGATGGAGTTCAGTTTGAGATCGATAATTCGTATCTGCAGGCAGATGAGATATACAGAATATACCTCACAAAGGTAAATGATGAGCTTAAAAGCAAAGGTCTTGATGAAATTAAACCAGTATCAAAAGAGGATTTTGATAAATCGAAAACCGGGAAACCGTCTTAGGAATTTTTAATTTTTGATATTTTCTCAATCTGCTAATGTAGATCTTTATGTTGGATAAAATAATAACCGGGTATGATAATTTTACAGGCTTTTCAATATTATCATACCCGGCTTACCTTTTCACAATACGGATAAGATAATTTTTCTCCGCTTCATATTTCCTGTTAAGATAAAACCGCATTCACAAAAGAAACTTCTTTATCTTATGTGATCAAAAGATCCGCGAAAGAATTGTTTTATCACTCTTCACACATGAATTCACATAACCGCCTGTAAATGAAATTGCCTCATTTGAAATATTTTAGACATCAGTCATATCTGTCGTCCGTTTTGATTATCATCACTGCTGGTCTTGTCAATTTTCTCTGAGAATTTTTGAACAAGACTGACTCCGTACCGCATCCGTCCAAAATGTTCCGGACAGAGTTGACTTCATTCACTTTACAACTTTATTCTTTCCATATCTTTTAAATCAGAGATTGAATAAATTGAAACATTTAAAATCAGGTTTTGGAAAATTCCCATTCATTAAAATCCGGCAAATGTCCTTTATGCGGCAGTACAGAAGTATATACGGACAAGGATATCACTCAAAGAGGTGAAAGCCGTCAGATCCCCGTAAGTACATTTACCACAATTTACTTTTACAGTTATATCTGCTTTGGCTGCGGATTTATGGAGAATCATGTCAATGATGATCAGCTTAAAAATAAAAAGCTGATAAGTAAAATTAAAAATTCCTGG
Source organism: uncultured Ignavibacteria bacterium (assembly GCA_937872315.1). Classification (GTDB taxonomy): domain Bacteria; phylum Bacteroidota; class Ignavibacteria; order Tepidaquicellales; family Tepidaquicellaceae; genus JAGPCH01. The sequence continues at coordinate 9,985 of CALMST010000141.1, forward strand.
AAAAAAATTTAACAATATGAGAACCTGTTTTCTTTTGATCTTAATTCTGGTCATGGGCTGTAATAAAGAACCGGCAGATGTATCAGAAAAGATATCCGGAAAAGACTCCCCGCATGTAAATTCTGAAAACGCAGAAAAGTTTAACAAAGCCGAAAACGATCCTGCCAATGATAAAAAACCGATCGGATATGTTCAGTATTCAATTTCAAAAATTCCCGGTGATATTCAATATAAGGGATCAGTAACTGCCATGGCAAAGTGGGAAGATAAGCTTGGAGAGAATTTGTTGTTTGTAACTGAAACTGCTGAGAATTCAAATGAAGAAACAAGAAGTAAAGAACTTTACGGTTATCATTTTATTCTAAATGATGAAGGAGCCGTTCAGCTATGGCGTATTTATGATTTTATAAAGGACTGCCCGGTAGATCTTACTCTTAGTTATATGGATAAATCACTGGAGATCACTGATCTTGACAGCAACGGAATTGCGGAGAGTTCATTTATTTACCGTATGGGATGCAAGGGAGATGTCAGTTCGGATGATATGAAGCTCATTATGCACGAGGGAAAAGAAAAATATGCGATACGGGGTATCATGGATATGACACTTAACGGTAAATTATATCAGAAAGGCGAAATGAATCCTGATCCATCTTATGATAATGTATCTGATTCATTTAAAGAATATTCAATATCCAAATGGAATAAATTCAGGACTGATGAGATCGGAAATTAAAAAATTCCATAAATTATTCTTAACCGGTATTTGTATTCTGTTTTTAACTTTAAACGGATGCGGTTCTTCTTCCGAATCCACTGAAGATGAAAACTATAATGATGCAGAGGAATACACCGGATCGAAAGAGAATACTTTTGAGCAAACGGGTTCGGATATTATTTTTTTTGCCGCATCAGAACAGTCAAATGAAATGTATTCTTCCCTTAAAGACACATCTTATCTATACTGGTTGGATGATCAGCTTCTCGTTACTAATGGTTCCACAAAATGTAACATCTTTGCGCTGAATGTGCTTCACCGATCAGGGTACAAAACTCCTGATGTCAATACACTCTGCGCTGATCTTTTTGATACCGCCTTTGCTGCGGATATATTACCGGTAATTGGAATTAATACAATTGAGGATGCAAAAACAGGCGACCTGATCGTCTGGAGCTATCATGTGATAATTTTTGAAACAGCTTTGAATATTTACGGAAAGGAATATGCTTACGGCTGGTGGGCAGGTACAAGAAGTGAAGATAACGGTGAAAACATATTAAACAATGTCTGCCACGGGAAATATCCGCTGAGCGGGGAATTCATCGTAAGAAGACCGGTCAGGAAACAATAAACTCCACCTGAAATTAAAAAACCGAACTGGTTAACAATCCGGTCTTTTTACATTAACTCTCAATTTGATCGGTTACTCTTAAATCCTATATTAATTTTTCAAAGCTTTCAATATCTTGCTAAGGAAATCAACCTGTATCTTCAGATCAGATAACTTTTTATTATTAACAATAACGAAATCCGACATAGCCATTTTGCTCTTGTCATCCATCTGAAATTTCATCAGGTGATTGACTTCATTTGTGCTGGCTTCATCACGTAATTTCAGTCTGTCAACTCTGTTTTTCTTATTCGAATAGATCGTGATCACATAATCAAGATCTTTATTGAATCCGCTTTCAAACAATAATGCCGATTCTATTATCACTATATCAAACTTGCTTTTTTTGGCTTCCTTTTTTAAATAACTGATGACCGCCGGGTGAACTATTTTGTTTATAGTTTCATAATTTTTCTTGCTTTTGAATATCTCCTCTTTGAATTTCGGAAGATTTATTTTTCCTTTATAATTCAGAATGTCCTTTCCAAAAACTTTCACTATATCCTTAACCAGATTCTTATTCGTAAGATAAAGATTCTTTGCCGCCAGATCAGAATATAAAACTTTGAACCCTCTCTTTGCCAGCATTTTACATACTTCTGTTTTACCGGTTCCTATTCCACCCGTCACACCAATTAAAAACTTTTTATTTTTTTTCATTTAAAATTTATATTTGTTTACAAATATACATATTATTTTGCGTATGCGACAGACCTTCTTTCTCTTATCACATTAACTTTGATCTGTCCCGGATATTCCATCTCTTCCTGTATCTTGTGGGCAATATCTGATGCAAGCTGATCCTGTGAAATATCATTTACCTTTTCCTGTTCAACGATCACTCTCACTTCCCTTCCCGCCTGTATTGCATAAGTTTTTAATACACCTTCAAATGACTGAGCAATTGTCTCTAGTTTTTCTAGTCTCTTTGAATATGCCTCCACTGATTCCCTTCTGGCTCCAGGTCTTGCTCCGCTGATAGAGTCAGCAGCCTGAACTAATATTGAGATAGGATGTTCCATAGGCATTTCATCGTGATGAGCTCCTATTGCATTGCAGATGATCGGATGCTCTTTACATCTTTTTGCTACTTCATATCCGAGAATAGCATGTGGACCTTCTATGTTCCTGTCAATTGTCTTTCCCATGTCATGCAGCAGACCGGCTCTTTTTGCCATCTGCGCGTCGAGTCCGAGTTCGGCTGCCATTATTCCCGCAAGATGTCCTACCTCTATTGAATGATTCAGTACATTCTGTCCGTAACTCGAACGGAATTTCATTCTTCCAATAAGTGTAATTATATCCCTGTGCACTCCCTGTATTCCCATTTCTATCAATGTATTCTCACCTACTCTGATCAATTCTTCTACAAGCTCCTTATGAACTTTCTCAACTACTTCCTCTATTCTCGCCGGATGAATTCTTCCGTCGGCGATAAGTCTTTCCATCGCCACTCTTGCAACTTCCCTTCTGAACGGATCAAATCCCGATATTATGATCGCCTCGGGAGTATCGTCAACTATTATATCAACTCCGGTAACTGCTTCAAATGCCCTGATATTTCTTCCTTCTTTTCCGATGATCCTTCCTTTGAGCTCATCTGAATTTATCTGCAGCACGCTGACCGTAGTTTCTACCGAGTGGTCTGAAGCTGTTCTTTGTATTGACTGAATCACTATGTTCTTTGATATCCTGTTGCACTCGAGTTTCATGTCTTCCCTAACTTCCTGTATTTTCTGAGCAGCTTCCAGTTTTACTTCGTTTATCAGATTTTCAAACAATACTTTTTTTGCTTCTTCCTCCGACAATCCTGAGATCCTTTGAAGCTTGTTTTTCTGTTCTTCAAGTACTTCAGAATACTGGTCAATCATTTTACCGGCTTCTTCACTTTTTCGGACAGCCTCACCGTATTTTTCTTTATATTCTTCCTCAAGCTTTGAAAGTTTCTGTTCCTGATTTCTTATCTCGCTTTTTGATTTATCAATAAACTCCTTTTCCGCCTTGATCTTCTTTTCATCTTCCAATACTGTTTTCTCTCTTTCCTTCACATCATCATCAAACTTCTGTTTCTTTCTGTAAAATTCATCCTTCACTTCAAGAAGTTTTTCCTTCCTCATGTTTTCAGATGCCTTTTCTGAATCCTTTAAAATCTCTTTTGCTCTCTTTTCAGAATTCTCAATCTTTTCCTTTGACTTATTCTCCGCATCGCTTATGATCTTCTTTGCAATGTTTTCGGCGCCTTCTATCTTTATTTTATTTGCTCTCGAATTCAAATACCATCCGAGAAAGAATGTAAGCAGACATAGCGCCACCAGTATCGGCAGTAATATGTATAATTCTAGATCCATAATTTATTATTCTCCTGTGTTTCTCTTTTTTAAGTTGTAGTTATTTGTTTAATGTTTGGTTGTAAATAGTTATTAGTTAATAATTAATAGTTAATATTTTTTAGATATATGCTTTTATAGTATTCTCAATACTCAATACTCAATACACAATACTTAATACTTTTTTTAAATAAAAAAAAAACCGCAGCAGACTCGTAATAGTACAAAGGTTAAAAAAAAACCTCTTCTATAAACGGTGGGTGGTGCCAGAATGCCGTTTACTTCCTCTGATTACTATTGAAACTTATTCAGCTTCAGTAAAGCTTCCGGAGAACCGGAGTGAGGCCTGTAATTGGCACTTATGCTGAGCTTTCCTCCCATATAGCTAAACCTGTTGGTTTTTTATAATGTTTGACTATTGTCTGTGCGGTTTTATAATCTAAAAAATTTTCAGATTAACAAGACTTTTATTTTATTTTAAAGAACGGGAGTTTCTAAAATTCACAAATTTTCATCTATCAGATCCGATATGCTCTTGGCTTTGGTGCTTAATTCTTCCAGAAGGCCTGAGTAATCTTTTTCAATATCTGATTTGATGTCTTTTTCCTTGAAATACTCTTCGGCTATGTTTAATGCCGACACTACTGCAATTGTCTCTTCAGACTGATTGGGAGATTCACTGTTTATCCTGTTCATTATCCCATCGAGATAATCAGAAATCCTCTCTACTTTTTCCTGATTCTCTCCCTGCAGATTGTATTCACTATTGAATATCTTAACCCGTATATCTTTCTGACTCATTTTAAAAAAGTTTAGTTTTTCAATAGTTAAAAATTATAGTGATTGTGAATTTTGAAAAATTAAATGTGTCAAACATTTTCCGTTTACCTGATGCTTTCATCGTTTTCGTAATTTTCCAGATGTGTATCTATTCTTGTTATTAATTCCTGTATCCTCGTCTTAGCGACATTTTTATCATTTATAGATACTTTATTGCCTGACGAGTTTAATACTGAATTCTTCAGATCTGATATTTCTTTATCCTTATTTATTAATTCAGTATTCAATTTAGTATGAAGTAATTTTAATTCCGATATCTTTAAGTTTAAATTTTTAATGTTTTCCTTTAGTAAAATGTTCTCATTTTTATGATCCTTAAGTTTTGAAATAAGTATTTTAACTTTTGTCAAAAGATCATCTAAATTCACACGAAGAAAATTCTTCTGATCTTTAAAAAAATCCTTATTAATTTCATTATGTTTGTTATACATTCGGTTTTGAATCTGAAAATTAACTAAGCCCTTAAGGTGACTCCCAGATTTTTTTCTAAATTTTTTAAAATTTTCTTAACTATATTACCTGTTTCTTCATCCGTCAATGTCTTCTCATTTGATGAAAATTCAAGCGTAAATGCTATGCTCTTTTTATTTTTTCCGATCTTATCATCTTCATAAATATCAAACAGATTGAGTTTCTTAAGATATTTCCCCGAGCTATTTACAATTTGATCCCTTATTTCATCATACTTTATGCCGGTATCCGCTATCAAAGCCAGATCTCTCTTTACGGAGGGAAATTTCGAAATTTCAGTATATTTTTTCTCTTTTCCCGTTTTTGAGATCAGCTTATTCAAATAAAATTCGGCGGCATATACATCCTGATCTATCTCAAATTCTTTTTTTAATCTGCTGTCAATTTTATATATCTCGCCGACAATTTCATCATTTATGCGAATATCTGCTTTTATACCGTCAGAAACATTGTCATTATAGTAAAATAATGTAAAATTTTCAAGTTGCAATTTATACAGAAACATTTCCGCCTCTCCTTTGATATCAAAAAAATCAAAATTTTTATCACCGTCATAAATGGATTCCGAATCTTTTTTTCCCGACATTGCAATGATAAGACGGTCTTCTTCTTTGAATTTTTTTTCAGTATTTCTGAATATTCTTCCCGACTCAAAAAACTTAAGTGAAATGTCTTTTCCGGAATTATTAAAATTAAACCCAATAATTTTCAGCATTCCGTAGATCATACCTGTTCGCATCGAATCCATTTCGACCGAAATAGAATTTTTCAAAGGTATAATGCTTCCGTGATCCGCGACAAATTTTCTGATCAATTTTTCCTCGGCTAACGGATTAGTAAGTATCTGATTAAATCCCCTTCCGGTCAGATAATCAGTAATTTCACGGTTGAGCTTAAAAATTCGGCTACCGTAATTTGCGGCATTGGATACATTGATATTAAAATTCATCTCTCCTTCAATATTATCATAGCCGTAAATTCTCGCGATCTCTTCTATCAGATCAATTTCTCGCCCGACATCCAGACGTCTGAATTCAGGCACTTCAAAAATTAATTTATCTGATTCCTTACCTGCATATTTAAATTCAATTTTATCCAGTAATTCTATTATCTCTTTTTCATTCAGACCGGTTCCGAGTATGTCATTTGTTTTCGATACTCTTAAAGGAACTTTCACAGTTTCTATTTTTTCCGGATATATATCATAAATCTCTTTTGAGACTTCACCCCCTGCCAGTTCCATAAACAGCTGTGTCGCTCTTTCGGATGCATATTTCACCGTATTAATATCAACGCCTCTTTCAAATCTCTGCGAAGCATCTGTCATTAATCCCAGCTTTTTTGAATTCTTTCTGACTGAAACAGCATCAAAATAAGCTGATTCAAGAAATATGTTCTTCGTATCATCCGATATCTCGGAATTCTTTCCGCCCATTATACCTGCAATTCCGGTGTAACCATTTGCATCGCAAATCATAAGTGATTCCGAATTCAACGTTCTTTCCTTACCATCAAGTGTTGTGAATTTGTCTCCGTCTTTCGCCTTCTTTACAATGATCTCTTGCCCGTTTATCTTATCATAATCAAATGCATGCAGCGGCTGCCCTGTTTCAAACATTACGAAATTTGTAATATCAACAACATTATTCTTTGGATTTAGTCCGATGGATTTAAGCCTTTTCTTTAACCATTCGGGTGATTCCTTTATTGAAACATTTGATATAACCCTTCCTGTAAATCTTTTACAGACATCATTTGCATCGATGGTGATCCTGATAAATTCAGAGGTGGGTTTTTCTGATTCGGTAATTTTGATCTCAGGAATTTTAATCTTATCGCTATATATAGCGCCAATTTCTCTTGCAACTCCGAAATGAGAGAAGAGATCTCCTCTGTTGGCAGTTATCCCGATATCAAATACTATATCATTTGCCTTAATATAATCAGAGAATTTTTCCCCGATCTTTGCTTTCGGATCAAGCACCATTATGCCGTCATGATTATCTGACATATTAAGTTCTTTCTCCGAACAGATCATCCCTTCCGAAAGTTGTCCGCGTATCTTTGACTTCTTTATCTCAAAATCACCATTAGGAATAATTGCACCAATTAATGCAACACATACTTTCTGTCCTGCATCAACATTCGGCGCACCGCATACTATGCTCAGATTCTCATCGCCGCCAACATTAACTTTACATAAACTTAACTTATCCGCGTCGGGATGTTTTATTTTTTCTAAAACTTCACCAACGACAAAATTCTTCAGTTTACCGGCTTCATCTTCAACGCCTTCTATATCAAGACCTGTTGATACCATTTTGGTCTGTAATGCGTCAATTGATTCTGTTTCGGGAACAGAAATATATTCTTTTACCCAGTTTAGACTAATTTTCATAACGCGCTCAATATACTTATTTGTATCAGGACAAAAAACTGAAAAA
>CALMST010000142.1 GCA_937872315.1 uncultured Ignavibacteria bacterium
GGCTGAATTTTACTCAACTTCTGGTTTACATTATCTATCCTGTCCTGAGGCAGCGGATGAGTAGCAAGTAATCTGTCCAGATCACCCGGTGTTGTCCCGTTTTTCTTCTGTTCTTCTTTTATTTTATCGAAAAAGAAAGTTATTGCACCGGGATAATACTTACTTCCGGTCAAATATTTAATGGAATAATTATCGGCTTCTTCCTCGTCCGCACGACTGTTGGCGAGAAAGCCCAGTCCGACAAACAAATTAGCTGCGATCTGTCCAAGCTGATTCGGATTACCACCAAGTACTATTCCAAGTACAAGACTCACTCCGTAATAAGAAGTTAGCCTCTGCGTCATGTGCCTTCTTTCTGCATGTGCTATTTCATGACCGATCACTCCGGTAAGAGCTGCTTCATTATTTAGAAATTTTATCAATCCAGTATAGACATAGATATAGCCTCCCGGAATACAGAACGCATTTACCGTACTGTCATCGTGAATGATCTCTATCTTATATGGAAATACATTTTTGTATTTGATATAATCTGAATTGTTAATCACATAGTTACCAAGCCCGTTTACATAATCTTTTACATCCTGATGACCCTGAAGTACCGGAAATTCATTTGATTCATCTGCTATCTGTTGTTTGATCTCTTTTCCTAATTGTACATCATCATCGACTGAATAAATATTCGCTCCGCAACTGTATAAAGAAAGCGATATCCATGCTGTTGATAACAGAATCAGAATTGATACTGAAAATTTATTTTTATGCTTATTAATAATTGATTTCATTTTATAAAGTGACAGATTGTCTTACACAGCTTTATTACATTAAGTTCCGTCTATTTTCCTTTAAATACTGATTTTCTTTTTTCAAGAAATGAAGCGATGCCTTCTTTAAAATCTTCAGTATTACCTGCCTGTTCCTGATAATCCCCTTCAAGCTGAAGTATTTCGTCTAATGAAGATTCAAATGACTTATTCAAAAGATCCTTTATCATTCCGACAGCCTTAGTTGGTCTTTCTGCAAATTTCCTGGCAGTGATCCCTGCCGATTTTTTGAGCAGCTCATTATTTGAAACAATTTTATTAACAAGTCCGAACTCTTTGGCTTCTTTGGCAGTCATTTTGTCACCGGTGACACACATTTCGAATGCCTTTGCGTATCCGATCATTCTGGGTAAAAAGAAAGATGAACCGCTGTCAGGAACAAGTCCTACATTTATGAAAACCTCTATCAGCGTCGCATTTTCAACAGCGATCCTGTAATCACATGCAAGCGCCAATGATAATCCTGCGCCGGCTGCAACTCCGTTGATAGCGCAGATAACAGGCTTATTTAAATATGCTATGCTTTTAATCAGTGGATTGTATCTCTGTTCGAGTGCTTCTTTGAAGGTTAATTTCTTGTCGCTGAAGTCTTTTAAGTCCTGTCCTGAACAAAATGCTTTGCCGGCTCCGGTAAGTATTACACTTCTTACTTCATCATCAGCAGCTGCATTTTTAAAAGCTTCATGCAGTTCGCCAAGCATTTCTGTATTGAAAGCATTATAAACATCCGGCCGGTTTAAGGTGATCTTTAAAACAGATCCTGATTTTTCAGATAAAATTGTATTATACATTAAAAAATTGATTTCGTAAAAATTAACAATTTATATTGAAAAATTAAGTGGTATAATTAATTTTAATTGATTTGACCAATAAAAGTAAAAATAGTTTAATTATTCCCGGATAATTCAGTTTTTATTTTACCTCTTAAGACTCAAATACCAAAGAATTATATTACGATTTCGGAAAATTCTTTGATTTTTATTATTCCCGGAAGCTTTAAGCGGGAATCCGGATTATGTATAATAAATTAATATATGAATGAATGATTAAATTAAGTGTTTTTTCAATTTCTGACTTTTAGCTTTCAAGCAATTTCTTTGTAATCTTATGTCTGAACTCAAACTGCTTTTCAATCATTTTATTAACCAATATTTTATCAGCTATATTACCCAGAACACCAAATGGAAGTTCATATCTGATCCTGTCTGTCATTTTGGTCTTTCCTTCAGCTTCATCAAATATATGATCATGTACCCAGCTTTTGAAAGGTCCGCTTATTTGTGTATCCGTTATCAGTGAATTTTGAATAAAAGCCGTTAATCTGATTTGCCATTTATTTTTCAAAAACCCGAACTGCTTTATCTCAAGCCCGATCTCACTCCCCTCTTTTAAAGGAAGATCCATTCTGAGAATTTTTACTTTAATTGAATCAGGAGTGATCTTCTTTAGATTATTTGTGTCTGAATGAAACTGGAATGCTTTGCTTACCGGACAGTTTATCAATATACTTTTTTTGATTTCATTCATGTTTTAATATTTAATTTTAAGATTTCAGCCATCAGTTAAAACTTCCACTGTCAGAATCTCCTCAGTTTTACGAGGTTTCTCTCGCATCATTTTAATTTTTAGTTCAATATCTTATATTTTATAAATTTTATATGTTTTATAACAGTGAAAATACTTTAAATTGATTTTAAATGGTATTATAAATTTAACTGATTCATCTTATTTGTAAGGTTTTGAACTGCTATTACCGGTGTTACTTTACAAGACATTCCCAAAACATTTTACAATATAAATATATGATTTATATACTTAATCAAACATTTCAGATATTAATATTAAACAACCGGCATGTTATAGACTGCTGCAAGAAATTCAGAGCATCGGCAAAAAACAAAAAATTTAATAAATAATACACACGGAAGCTTACTTCCGCCGTGCATATAAATTTAAATTTTTGTCTCCGGAGTAAATGAACTCCCGGCAATCCATCTTAATTAAAAAAAGCGGGAGATTTTTCATTGGCGGCTTTCTTTAGATCTTTTTTAAATAAGCCGGAGTGGTTTTCTATATTCAGATATTGAAGAATTAATAAAAATAGTTTTTACAAGATCGATATATTTTCCGCAAAGGCGTTTTATTGTCTATATATTCAGGATAATCAATGCTTACTTTCAACATACTGCTGTCTGATTTTATCAGTTTAAGGTGTTATTTTCACGACAAAAATAGAAGCATTATTCAAAGTAATAATCAGATCTGAAAGATCTACAAGATTATCCCCGTTTACATCCGGAGTGACATAGCCTGTTGTAAATACTGATGATGAATTATTTACTACCACAACATCTGCAAGATCAACATTGCCTTCCTGATTGACATCTCCGCTGTAATCACAATATCTTCCTGAAGTCAGAACAGTGTTATTACCGTATGCTTTAGATGAAGAAGAAATGAATTCATACTGATTCAAATCTGAACCCAGAGAAACAGGCATGCTGCTCCATGTCTCAAGTGAATTCCTGTGATTGATCTGAATATAATAATTACCGGCCTGAGCGACGCCGAAGGAGACTGTACCGGTACCCTGACCATAGATAACAGTTTTGCTCTGATCGATAATATTGTATGGTGAATTTTGACTTCTTAATGTAACGGATATAGTATCAGAAACCTGAGTTGATCCGTTCCAGAATCCCTGAATTCCAATCTGGAGAAGCAGACTTATGGGTTTTGCTGATTCAGTAAAATATCTGAACATCTGCCAGTTACCATTTATATCAGATACTGCAAACACACTATCTCTGTTTCTCATACAAACGTTCCTGATAGTTGATCCGCCGGAGTTAGTCCAATCCCAGGTAGCTCCGCCGTCTGATGTTTTTGCAAGGAATCCGCTGGTGCCGCCAAGTAAGCCATTATTTTCATCCAGCCAGTCCATGGCAAAAAGTGTTACCGGCAAAGGAGTGGCAATTTGACTCCACGTGTCACCTCCGTCTATAGACTTATACAACTCACCGTTATCGCCTGAAACAAATACAACATCATAAGAAACTGCTTTTATTTTATTGTATAATTGTGTCCCCGGAAATGATGGCAACGAATTCCAGTTTGTACCGCCGTTAGTAGTTTTAAATAACGTGCTTAATAAGCCGCAGCCGAAATAGCCTGTATTTGCATCCACCATATCAATACTTTGCACAACATAATCATAACCAAGATCATTTGATTGCTGAGTCCAGGTCGCACCGCCGTTTGTTGTCTTGAGACATGTCAAACCACCGCCGGCCTGGGGCGGTAATCCGCCTACTACCCAACCTGTATTTTCATTTATAAAATCAAGATCAACCGCAGCTTTTGCAAAATACGGGGAAGGTAATGGGATATTAAACCACGTTGCTCCGCCATTTGTTGTCTTCTTTAATCTGCCGTTTAACTGAGTAGAAACTCCGCTTACAAAAAATCCGGTTGTAGAGTTGAGCATCTGAATATTATTAATTGTATAAGGATCACTTGTTGGCTGCTCAGACCAGTTATTACCGCCATTAGAAGAATAAAGCATTATTCCGTTTCTGCTGCCGGCCCAAACACTTCCCGAAGGTGAATCAGCCCAGACTGAACTGAAGCTTAAAGCTGTTTGCGAAACAGTATAATTTTTATTTCTCCATGTTGAGCCTCCGTCATTGGAAATATTCACTATTCCCCCATTACCTACTAAAACAAAATCATTACCTGTTACATCCAGGCCAAAAATAGTAGAAGGAGAAGGTTGATCAGGATTACTGAAATCAATAAAATTAATCGTGGACCAGGTCAATCCGTCATTGGTTGTTTTATAGATCACGGTATTGTCACCGGCTGTATAGACATCATTTCCTGAAATCGAAAGAGCTCTTTGCCCAGCTGCGCCAAATGGTGTGACTGACTGGGTCCAGGTAGCTCCTCCGTCAAAAGTGTAACCAAAATAATTTGCATTACCGGTAATGTAGCCTGTATTTGCATCTTTAAAATCTATGTCTGTGAATGAATTATTTGATGTGCCTGGAAGAGTATCGATTGTCCAGCTTGCACCGGCGTCTGTCGTTTTAACAAATCTTCTTCCGGTAGTAGTTGCAATAATTTTATTTTCATCAAATGCATAAACCGCATAATATGTGTTTGACGGAATGTTAGCTACAGGAGACCAGCTGATTCCGGCATCTGTAGTTTTTAAAAGCTTTGTATTACTATTTCCGCAGGCATAACCGGTATTCGAATTTATGAAATAAAATCCATTTACTACCTGCAAGCCGGGTCCGGTTACAATTTTTGTAAAAGTAAGACCGCCATCCGTGGTTCTGCCGACCGCATCTCCTGATGAGGAAATACTGAATCCTCCTACAACACCTGTGTTTGCATTAAAAAAATGACCTGTATAAAGATCTCTAGTACCGCCACCGTATGTTGTGGAATTTAAATCAGAAGGTCCCGCCTGTGAATTTATAATCCAAGTATCTCCGCCGTCAGTTGACTTCATAAAACATCCTCTGTCCCCAACTGCAAATATAGTTGCTGCATCAATATACTGCACCCATTTTAATGTCATGCTCTGAGGCTGCCCGTTCATCCAGTACCATCCGTTTACATTTTGCTGTGAATAGGAATTTTGGAATAACAAAGAAATAAGAAAGATCAGCGTATAAATTTTTAATTTCATTTTTTAAACTTATAATTATTTTTTGGATAACTTTATTATTGAAATAAAATATGATTTTGAATCTTTCATTACAAAGAAGAGAATTAAATCCATACCCATGTTATTTTTTTTATGTTTTTTACAAGATTTCATTTTTTGACTGTTTTAAGTATTTTATTGAAAATTTAATACCCTTGGAAACGATAAATTATAAACTCGTTCAACTTATAAAATCCCTCTCCGAAAAAGAAATTAAACAATTCCGGAAATTTATTTCTTCTCCGTATTATTCCAAAGGCAGAAATTATCTGCCGTTCCTGGATAATGTAACCGGCTTTATTAAAACCGAAAAAAACAATGAACCAAACAGGAAAGCTCATAATAAATTAGCGCAGAATAATTTAAGTGATCAGACATTGAGAAACAGATATTCCGAGCTATTCAAACTTGGTGAAGAATTTATGATTACTCTCTGGCTTGAAGAGAACAGACTTGAAAGAGAAGATATCCTGATGAAAAAATATCTTTCCAAAAAATTATTAGTCCCGTACAGAATACTCTTTAAAGAATCCCAAAAACTCGCTCTTAATAAGAAATTTGATGTTAAAAAATTAAGCCGGCTGATAGAATTAGGTGAAATGCAGTCTGAATATTTTCTTGAAATAAATAAAGAGGAACTTTTGTATGATAATTATTTTGAAAATTCAAAAAATGTTTTGTGCCATGATCTGATCAGAATAATTACAATCGGTTTTGAATTTATGCAGCAGGAATTAAACGGAAGGAAATATGCATCAAATTATGTGACAAAATATCTTAATCAGTTAAACATAGACGAGATTATTGAAGAGTTCAGTAAATCTGATGTTCCTATATATAAAGTAACTGCATTGAATTATTACCTTTACAAGGCATTTTTAAATGAGAATAAAGATAAATATTATTTTGATTCTCATAAGATATTCAGCAAGCTTTTTGATCAACTTGATGATGATTATAAAACCATTATCTTCAAAATCATGATCAATTACTGCATAAGAAAATTCAATGAAGGTAATATAAAATTCCAAAAAGAATTATTCAAGCTGTACAAAGAAAAACTCAGCCAGAATCTTATATCAGACCTTAAGCATAAGTCATATACTTTCAACCATTTCAGGGATTATGTTTATATTGGCATTGCTGAAAAAAATTATAAATGGGTAGAAAGATTCATTGAAAAATATTCGGAAAATCTTCCGTCCGGAATCAGAGATAATGAGATCAGATTATCATATGGTAAATTATTTTTTGAAAAAGGAATTTTTGAAAAATCCCTGGAAAATCTCAATGGATTAAAACCTGTACATAAACTGATGTATATAGATACTTCTCTGTTAAAGCTCTGCAATTATTATGAACTGAAGGAATTTGAAAAAGCATTTCTTGAAATAGATAAGCTTAAACATTATTTCAGCAATAATAAAAGTATTCCGAAGGTTCATATTATCAGCAATTGGAATTTTTTGAAGATATACAGGGGTCTTCTTAAAATTAACCTCTCACCTGAAAGATCCGATATTGGTTATCTTGAGAAGGAGTTGAATAAAATAAAAATTATTACAAAAAGATGGTGGCTCAGGAAAAAAATCGGAGAACTGAAGTAGTTCCTTTTCAGCCCCGGCGGATCATTTAGTATATAATAAGCCGGTACTTTCCAAAACATTTTGTAAATTAATAATTGTTTAAAACTCACCTTAGAATCAAAGATTTCAAGCTGTGAAATAAAACAACCCTCCTGTGATAAATTGCCGAAAGAAATTCAGAGCTTTGGCGAAATGCAAAAATTTCCTGTCTGAGACGCACGGCAGTGTTCTTCTGCCGTACGTTGAGTTGAAACTTTTGCCGCCAAAGCGAATGAATTTACGGCAATTTATTTTTATAACCGGCGGGGGATTTTTCTTTGCCTGCTTTCTTTTGATCTTTCAAAAGATAGCCGGTTAGATTTTTCCATATACCGATAAAGAGTAATTTTTATTTATCGTTTTAGGCAAGATTGATATTAAGCTTTTTGTAATCATTTTAATGCATTGATCTTTTCCACAAGCCAATTCTTCTGAGCCATAAAAGCTTCGTTCTCTATCTCATTTCTTAAATATTCCGCATCATCATAGCTGCCTTTATTTTTCATATTGTATAATTTCAGATAGCTGTTCAGGAAATTAAAATAGGATTTGTTCAAAGCTTCAGGAATGTCCTTATTGGATTTCAGATTATGCTTAAATGCATCAATCATTGAAAATGCCTGTTCTGTTAATTGTAATTCATAATAGATCTTCAGTGAAAGGATCTTGACGTCTATTTTAAAATTTTCCAGATCATATCTGACTTTTGAAACATTTAACATAGCCCCTTCAAAATCGGAATTAGCAAATGAAATCAGGGCTTTGGAATAAAATTTCATGTTCTTTCTCTGTGACGGTTTCAGCTCTGCAGAGTACTCTTCAATGAATTTATCCGCAAAATCAAATTCCTTGAAATATATTGCATTGAGAATAATATTCCTGTAAAATCCCGGCTGCATGAATGCTTCCCCTGATAATTTGTAAGCTTTATCTTCAATGCAGGATTTCAGCAGTGCATATATTTGATTTCTGTTCTCAAATATTTTAAGGAACTGGTATCCTATGTTCAGAATATTCAGAAGATCGGCATACAGATAAAATTTTTCAAGTCTGCTTAGTTTTGATTTATTCTTAAAGAAAATATTTTTTGCTTTCTGAAAATAACCAATGTCGCATTTATTGATCAGACTCAGATATGAATTGTAATGAAATTCTATAAGAAAATGGTATGGTTTATTTTTACATATATTCAGAATTTTTTCCATATCAAGCTGTTCAAGCATTCCAGAAGTAATATCCTGTTCAGATTTTAAATTATTTCCCATGTGAGAAAAATATTTCAATTTTGATATTCTTAAAAGATTCAATATATAATAGACAGAAATGTCCTCCCCTGATTTTACTCCGTATTTCAGATAGTTTTTATGGTCCAATATATTCACATAATATCTTGTATTGATTCCGTCTATGAAATAATCTTCATGATATGTCTGAGCAGATAATTCTCCTTCTTTATCAAGTTCATTTTCAGCGGTTGTTCTGTACTGGATATAATATTTTACAAGTCCTCTGTCCAATAATTCTTCCAGCATTGTCCTGTTCTTAAGAACTTTATTTTTTCTCAGATTTGAGATCACCAAGAACTCTTCAGCCATTTTAAGTAATGAAGAAGAAAGTGTTTTCAGAATATCCTTTGACTTCCTGTCTCCAAAATCTGAATCCGGATACATTTCTTTAAATACAATTTCTTCATTAAACTTTTCAGCATCGAATTCAGGGTGGAATTTTATGATCGCTTTATATAAAGGAAGCAGATCTCTTCCCTGTTTAAAATAAGGTGAGATGATAAATTTTTCAAATTCCTCAAGCTCCTTCATGGAAAATGTCTTCAAAAAAACTATAAGTTTTGTATCATTGTATTTCATTTCATGGATTATTTTTTTTTGTTAAATGACAGGAGTGTTACAAAATATATATAAAAACTTAAAATTCATACCCTTTTTGAACTTTTTTTAAAAACCGGATAAAATTGCGCTGTTACAAAACAGAAAAAGTTTCTTTGTAATACTAACCATTCTTCTTTAGTTTTAGTCAACTTTAAAAAACAGGAGGGTAAAATGTACAAATTAATTTTAACTTTAATCTTATTTATTTCAGCTTCACTCAAGGCGCAGGAAAGTCCGGTGTCGATCTTTAACAATACAGTTTCAGCCTCAACGGAAGAGATCAGTCTTTTCAATTCAGTCCGATCGGTTAATACTGTTCAGATGACCGATATGAATCTTAATGATTACAAAAGTAAAGCTCAGAATGGTCTGGATTTTATGAGTCCGGGCAGTTCTGTTTTAAATCTGAGGTGTGAAAGATTAACCGGTTTGTCTGAAGAAACTGCTGAAGCGCTTATATCTTATCTCAGAGATCTCAGAAAAGATGATCCCGATTTATTGAATAATGGTTCCATAGAATCCGATGTTGCAGATCTAAGGAACAGAGATTGCAGAGCCGGAATAATGACCTGGCAGATAGCTAATAATTTTAACACAAAACATGTCAGCTCTGTAGTATTCTTTGATGCAGAATGGAATGTGATTTTCGATACAGAACTTGTAAAAATGGTAACCGGTGTAAGACCATTGGAAAATCAGCATACGGAATTTGAAGAAGATACTAATCCTAATTCTACCGCCACTATAGTCAATCAGCGCAGCGGGACAATGACATTTTCTTATGTAGTGGAGGGTACCTTTTCCGATGTAACTCATTATAACAGGGTACGGGCTACTGCAATAGTTCCGCCATACATCACTGCAGCCACCAATGACGCTTTCTTCAATTCAAACACAACTGAGATCACTTCGGAAAGAAGAAATGCCGGAACATTTTCTCCGCCGACTGAACCTTGTCTTTATTTCGGAACAGGCGGTGAGATCGGTAACAGCTATAACGGCGCAACACCGTTCAGCAGCCGGGTTTATCTTTCAAATACAAATGATCATTTCAATGACGGTACTTACCAGGTATCCGGGTCCAACGGACACAGCTGGAGCTTCTCATTCGATTTTTCTGTCAGCGCTGGACCTGTTGGAATTGGTATTACTCCGCAACAGAATGATCCTGAATTTACACTTTCTCCTTCAGGATTTTCAGAAGTAAAGGTAAAGAACTATGTTTACTATTATCTTCTGGGAAATACATACAGAGCGCTCTTCTATGACGGAGGCGCTTTAAGACTGAATAATTTCAACATTCTCACCGGTGATGCTTCCGGTGAAGTCGGTTCCGTTACAGTTAAATATCCTATGCAGGTAGCATACTGGAGTTATCTGATCTTATATCCTTACTCTTTTACAGGTGTAACTCTTACATTATCCAACGTGCAGTATCTCAGAGGTGATCACCTTCCCCAGCCGACATACAGATTAACATCAGCTAATTATAATATTCCTGTAGGACAAGTTGATACCATAGAAGCAAAGGTGACTAATAACAGTTCACAGGTCAAAATGGAAGGCGGAAGTGTTTCAATAGACGTTTCATCTCTTAACGGACATCTGACATTGCTGTCCCCTGCTACAGTTTCATTGGGAACAATTAATTCTTCTTCCAGCAAAACATATAAGTTCATAGTCAGAGGAGCATCTGACGGAGTCGTAACACCCCAGGTAAACATTTCTTCAGCAGGTTGGACTTGGCCGGTTCCTCCGGATGTTGTAGTAAATGATATATTCAGTATTGATACAAATATAGTGGTCGGTTCGGTGGGAATTAACCAGACTTCAACGGGGATCCCCGTGGAATATTCACTTTCACAGAATTATCCGAATCCGTTCAATCCCGTAACCAATATAAACTTCAGCATTCCAAAAAGCGGATTTGTGAAAATAACTGTCTATAACATGCTCGGAAAAGAGGTCCATAGTCTTGTAAAAGAAGAGCTTAGCGCCGGTAACTACAAAGTGGATTTCAACGCCGCAAGCTATCCGTCGGGAATTTATTTTTACAGGATCGAGGCTAATGATTTTGTTGAGATCAGGAAGATGAACCTTATTAAATGATCTACTGAATTTGGAATTTGGAATTTCGGATTTGGAATTTGGGATGTAGAATTTGGAATTTGGAATTTCAGATTTGGATAAGAAAATAGTTTTAAATAATATTCGTAACTCGCAATTCGTAAATCAAAACATTTACTCTCCCCGTCAGAGATCCGGACGAAATTTCCGGGTCTCTGACATTTTATATGTTGTATTTTAAAACAGATTATAAATTAACTATTTACGGGAAATACCAACCTATCATTCTCTTATGCTCCTGCAGTCCCGGTTTTCACACTCCCTGCCCGACTGTAATTTGCTATGATGACACCGCTTGGTGTCACGATACTCTTTGTTAATTTGAAAGCAGCCGGGATCGAACCGCCGGCAAACAGCTTTTTTCCTTTACCCAGAGTCAGCGGATGAATTTTGAGTCTGAGTTCATCCACAAGATCATTCTTAAAAAGCAGCTGTACGAGTTGTCCGCTTCCCCAGACCTGTAAGTCAGGACCTTTCGACTTCTTTATCTTTTTAATATCTGCGGCGCTTTTCATGAAAACCGAATTTTTCCAGTCTGACTTTTTCCTGGTCTTTGACATGACATACTTTGTGCCGTCATTAATACCTGGCCAGAATTCCGCGCGCTCAGGCCAGTATTCCTCCCATATCTCAAACGTCTTTCTGCCCAGCAGATAATCTGCGGGTTTCAGCTCTTCACGAATTACTTTACCGTAAACCTTGTCTCCAAAAGGCGCTACCCAGCCGCCGTATCTGAAGCGGTCTGACTTGTCTTCATCCGGTCCGCCGGGAGCCTGTATTACTCCGTCAAGTGTGATCATTGACAAAACGATAATTTTCCTCATGTAATTTGTATTTTTTTAAATTTCAGGTTATATCCGTCAGGATCATAATTATTTTTCAATATAGATTAAAATTATTCTTGCAAAAATGATCAAAAATAATATTGGAATTCATTCCGGGGGGAATCTTCAAATCTGCTTTTCTGACTCATTTATTCTATGAAAAGTTTGTTAAGATAAAAATAATTTATATTACAAAGAAGTTTTTTATGTTTGACTCTTCCATGTTGTTTAATCAACTCTTTATCCGGAATGGATTTCAATCAGGAATTTTCGGGAATGACAAATAAGGATAATATTAAAACACTATTTGCAACACCCTTCATCGCAGAAAGGTGGCTGTGGTTCATAATTCTAAAGTCTTACTGATAAGCCAATTCTTCGAAGTAATGTTACTTTCTTTCTCAATGTTTAATATCAAACGATCCTTATCAGCTGTTTTATTTCCTGACACAGCTTTAAGCAGTTCTGCCGCATACTTTAAGAAATTGGATTCTCTTATTTTAAGAATTTCCGACAGATCTTTTGTTTTTGAAATGTAATGTTTTGCGGCATCCATTACTGAATAAGCCTGTTCGAAATAACCGAGTTCGAAATAAATTTTAAACAATAAATTCTTCACATCCATTTTGAATAATACAAAGTTAAAATTTATTTTCATTGTGCATTCAAGCGCCTTTTCAAATTCCTTTCTTTGAAAATGTATAAAAGCCATTGTATAGTATTTCATATTTTTTCTCTGATCAGGATGAAGATCATCTATATGTTTATTCAAAATATTTTCCAACCAGTCCATCTTTCCGTTATCCAGTGCGCAACCGATGATACTCCGGAAAGTATTTACCTGTATATAGTCATCAGGACTGTATTTATAAATACCCAGCTCAAATTCCTTATTATAGACCTCAAATTCTTCCCGGATAAACAACATTTCATTTTCACCTTTGTTATTATTAATGCAGTGATTTATCATTGTCTGAAACAAAATATATTTTTCAGAATGACCGAACAGATCTAAATTCTCCATTACAAGATCTTTATATTCAAAATATAATTTTGTGTCATCCGGATATTTTTTCATTTTATGTATAGCATAGCTTATCGCTGCATACGGATAAAATCTGTCTTCATTTTCTTTCATTTCCTCAAGCAGCTTTTCACTGTCGAGGTGATTTATTAAGTTATCCGGAAGATTATACCTGACACTTATGTTAAATCCTTCGCTTGCCTGGTTTGTGTCAATATTCCTGAATCCTTTTATCAAAGCGCTGATCACTATATATTCTCCCGCAGTTAATATAGCATCAAATGCTTTTTTAATGTTTCCCTTTTCAATGCTGTATTCCAGAAAGCTTTCCTGCAGAAAATATTCATTAAGAAAATCATTAACAGATCCTTTATTATCACTAATATTGAACAATTCACTTTTACTGTATTCTTTTTCAAATTCCCTGTACAGTTTCTTTTTCCTGAGATTATTTAGCAAATAAATATTACGGCTGGAAGTGTCTCTTCTGAACTCTGAATAGATCAGGAACTCTTTACTTAGTTTGTAAAGCTCGGATGAAAGTTTATGAATGGTATTTATTGAAGATCCCGGATCAAACTTTTTCTCAGGATAAAGTCTGGAAAACAAAGCTTCTTCCGTCAGCTGACTGCTGTCAAATTCCGGATAAAATCCCTTAATACATCTCAGAAATGAACTCAGGTCCCTGCCGTAACTGAAATATGGCGAGTCAGTGAATTTTTCAAATTCTTTGAATTCTTCAGAAGTGAGTGTTTTCAATATTGAGATCAGCTTTGAGTCTTTCATTTTAGCTTGTTAAATATTGTCATTGGTTTTATTTCAAAATAGTTAATTCTATGGCAAATTCAAACATTTATCAATTTATAAAAATATATTTTCGTCAGAATCAGTAAAAACTTTCTTTGATACAAATAGTGATTATCCTTAAATTTATTTAAAATTAATTTTTAATTCATTCAACACGGGGGAAAAAATGAAAATCAAAAATTTTACAATCGCGGTAGTTTTAACGTTTCTTTTAACTTTAAATGCAAACCTGAATTCTCAGACAGATCCGTTTAACTGGACTGAACCGGTCACAGTCGAATCAAATGACATATTAATCTCCTGGAGCGAAAATGTTGCAGGCACATATTTTAATTACCAGAAAATTTACCGGTATAAAACTGACAGCACTTTTCTGCCGGCAGACAGTGCTGTCAAAAAAACTCCAAGACAAGTGGACAACAGGATAAGTTCCGCGACAAGTCTTTATTGTGATGAAGCTACAGGTAAATTCAATAAGGATCAGTACGATGATATTGTATCGATCTGGTACGGACAAGCGGGAATTGAAATAAAACTCCCGAAATTTGATACTACCGATGCGAACTGGACAACCAGCATTGAAGACAACATAAATGCACCCGAGAACATGGACAGGATCTATGTAAGAACGGGTAATTTTGATAATGACAGTCTTGATGAATTTATAGTTGCTTACATTGATATTTTTGATTCTGTTCATTTCAATTTGTATGATGTTGATTCCACTTTGCAGCCAAGTCTGATCACAAGTTTTACAGATACAAAACTTACCGGCGCATTTGGATTTCAATTTATAAGATATTTTATTGAAAGCGCAGATCTGAACGGAGACGGAAATGATGAGTTAATTTTAGCAGCTGCGGAAACACCTCCGGGACCAGGAACTGTCCCTGTGAAAATTAAGATCTATGAAATAAATAACTCTTCAGTTATTCAAAAGAGTAATTTAACAATAGATGTTCCAAGACAAACTACTCTTGAGGATTTTACAATGTCTTTAACTTCAGGTCAGTTTAAAAATGATGTAAATCCTGATAAAGAGGAAATTGCTTTTGTCACGATGAGGAGTTCAAATGGTCTGCATTATTCATACAGTTACATTATGGAATCAGCTCAGGATCTTCAATCAATCACTGTGGGAAACAGGTACAGGGTCACACCGGACGGATCCAATACATTCAAGGATCTTAGCGCGGCAGCGGGAGATCTCAATAATGACGGAAGAGATGAACTGGTTTTTACAAGTGATACAAAATATTACATTTTAGAACCTGACGATAATCTTGATCTGGTCCTGACAAACTCAAGCGGTGTTGCATCCGGAGGCACAAATGATTATAAACAGAGTTATAATTTCTTAAAAATAGCCGATGTGAACCAGGATAACAGAGAGGATATTATAATTGTAAAAAACTTTGTGCAGAATCAGTTTGCTGACGGATTCTTCGTGGCAATGATCGGAGTAAATGATGCTTTGACATCAACATTTTTAATTGGAAGATTATTCGGTGATGAACCACAGTCAGACGTATATCAGCAATTCTCAATTGCAGTTGGAAACTTTGACGGATTTGATTTTAAGATCGGACAGCCAACACATTTTACTCAAACCGGTATTGTACAGCCAATCGTGATTCTGAATGCGCCGCCGGTTCACTTTGATAAACTGAACGGGCAGCTCTATGACGTAAACTCCTGTTATAATGGGGGTGATTGCGATTTCTATGCAAAATATATCAAAGAGAATTCAAACACTGTGGAGATCAGTACAAAGATTCATAAAGACTGGGCAATATCTGCCGGACTCAGCTACTCCGGATCAGTTACCGCATCTCCACTGGGAGTTGGTGTTGACATTAACTACGAAGCTTACTTTCTGAAAAATTACGGAAGGCAATTCGATCTTGATTCCACAAACATTCAGACCGTTACTGTAGGTGTTGAAGTATATGCACGCGAAGATGATCAGATCTATTCCACAATTACGGATTATGACCTGTGGGAATATCCTGTTTATCATGGTAATGAATCAATTCCAAGAAACACTATTCTGACAGTCGTGCCAAACAATGTAAGAGGTCAGTGGTTTCCAAGCAAAAGTTACAATGCTGTTTCATACATTCCGGACCACGAGGTAGGAAACATACTCTCC
This sequence comes from uncultured Ignavibacteria bacterium, assembly GCA_937872315.1. Classification (GTDB taxonomy): domain Bacteria; phylum Bacteroidota; class Ignavibacteria; order Tepidaquicellales; family Tepidaquicellaceae; genus JAGPCH01. The sequence goes on from CALMST010000142.1 coordinate 15,987, forward strand.
TATTTTCCTTATGATACATTGAGTAATAATCCGAATGCAGCTCAGACCATCCGCGCAGATTATCTCTTTGGCAGTTTTACTTTAAGCGCAAATACTTCATACAACTGGAATCTTATATTCGATGATTTTGGCTCAAATCAGGCTGATACTGTAATAGAAAACGGAACGAGCGCTAAGTATAGTTTTGGTTATCATTTAGAGGGAAATTATAATAACAAAAATGTATCTACTCACAAGACATCAATATCCGAGCTGATCAATCTGAATTCACATCTGGGAAGTGTGAATATGGGAATAGGAGATGTTAAATATACAGTCACTCCTTATTCTTACTGGGCGCAAAATGACGCTCTGGTTATTGATTACGCAGTCAAACCGGAAATTGCTCCTCAGGGATATCCGAATACCTGGTGGCAGGATCATTACTCAGCTAATTCGGATCCTGCATTCGTACTTCCGTGGAGGCTTGATCCTGAGAAAGGATACCCTGTCAGTGAAGAAGCCAAACGATACCAGACAAATGATATTCAATTAACCCCCGCAAACCCCTTACCCGGCGATACGGTTACTATTGATGTCCGGGTAAGGAATTATAGTCTGATCCCTACCCCCGGTCCGGTTTCAGTTTCATTCTATGTCGGTGATCCTGACATTAACGGAATTCCGATCATAGGTATAAATGGAACGAATACAATAAACACTTCAGGTCAGATCCCAAGCCGCTTCAGGTCTGATGTGCAGATGAAATGGATATTTCCTGCATGGGTTTCACCTTACGAAAGGATCTATGCGGTTCTTGACAGGAACAATACTATCAGCGAAATTCATGAAGAGAACAATAAAGGATTTAAACCGCTGGGTAATTCAGGTAACGGCGGACCTCAGACACAACAGCTCGATCTCAAAATGTTTGTACAGGGATTTTATAATGACCAGACTAATGAAATGACACCGGATACTGTCAGGGTCTTTTTAAGAAACAGCGCTGCCCCTTATTCAATTATTGATTCATCAAAAGCAATATTGTCATCCACAGGTGAAGCCTCACTGACTTTTAACAATGCATTGAACGGCACCGGATATTATTTACAGCCCGATCACAGAAACTCTGTTGAAACCTGGAGTAAAACAGCTCAGCAGTTTACATTCAATATAATGACTTATGATTTCACAACATCGGAATCAAAAGCATACGCTGATAATCAGGTTCAAATTGACAACTCTCCCGTTAACTTCGGCATTTATAACGGTGATGAGAATAAGGATGGTAATGTCGATCTGACGGATCTGGTAAACGTAAACAACGAAGCCAATTCATTTACCTCCGGTTATGTATCATCGGATATGAATGGTGATAATATTACAGATCTTACGGATGTGGTTTTGACCAATAATAACTCGAATGCTTTTATAGCGAAAATAA
>CALMST010000143.1 GCA_937872315.1 uncultured Ignavibacteria bacterium
ATAAATTTTTTAAATTAGAATATGCAAACTTTTTGGAACACCAACAACGGCGGGATTACAGGAAACACATCTAGTGGAAAAACAATTTATTATGCTGGCCCTCTTGATGATATTGATGTTAAAAATTATGGATTATATGTAAACAAATACGTTGATGATGAAGTAGAATTGTTAATTGGAATAAAGAATATTGCAAATCCTAATTATAACTACCTTTATATAAAGGATGTACTATTAGTTTAAAGTTAACTAAATAAGTAAATCGATTTCAAAACTTATAATATATTTTGAGAAAATTACATATTATTGTAATCATTACTCTGGGATTCAATAACAGCTTTTCCCAGTCACCTGTTAGCAGTTGGTTTAAACAACCAAGCGGAACTACTATAAATTTATATTCAGTAAAATTCTCTGATAGTCAAACCGGCTGGTGTGTTGGTGACAGTGGTATAATTTTACATACATCTAATGCCGGAATGGATTGGACTATACAATCAAGTGGAGTAAATCAAAATTTAAAATCTATAAGTTTTCCTTCAGAAAATATTGGATTTGCTGTCGGTGATAGCGGATTAATTCTTAAAACAATAAATGGAGGAAATAATTGGTTTGTTCTTAAAACAGGTATAGAAAACTCATTAAACTCTGTATTCTTTGTGGATGAATCATTGGGGTATACAGGCGGACAAAGTGGCAATCCTGTCAGTATATATAAGACTTCTAATGGTTTGAACTGGGATTCAATCGTAGTTGACGCTAACTACATAGTTTCCATTTTTTTCTTAAATTCAAATACCGGATGGGCAACTATGGGTTCAAGCGGTGTTGTTACAGGATCATTTGTATCTAAAACAACGAACGGAGGTTTAAATTGGACCGTTCAATATAGCAGCTCTGTGTATCCACCAATCAGAGATGTGTTTTTTATTGATACAGTGAATGGTTGGTTGTCCTATAAGAGTTCTGTATCTTTTCCTTCAATTCTCAGGACTACAAATGGCGGTATTAATTGGAACACTCAGTTCCCCGGTACCGGAGTCATAATAAATTCATTATATTTTACTGATAGGAGAAATGGCTGGGGCGTTGGTGAAAATAGCATAATTCAAGCGACGACCAATGGCGGTATTAATTGGTATAACCAAACTCTTGTAGATAGCGGAAAAAATTATAGGTCAGTATATTTTGTTGACTCTCTCTTGGGATGGTGTGTAGGTGATGGTGGTATGATATTAAAAACCACAACCGGAGGTATTCTCACTGGCTTCTCAAATTCAACTTCACAAATTCCGGATCGATATTTTCTTTCCCAAAACTATCCCAACCCATTCAATCCCGTTACAAACATCTCATTCGGAATTTCTAAACAAGGCTTTGTTTCTTTGAAAGTTTATGATGTGCTTGGCAATGAAGTCTCAATTCTTAAGAATGAAAATATGACGGCGGGAAATTATGAATTAATCTTCGACGGAAGCGATCTGCCAAGCGGGATGTATTTTTACAGGCTGGAAGTTGATCTAAGTATAATAGATACTAAGCGAATGTTGCTTTTAAAATAGATATTTTTACTTAATTTGAAATAGAAATAACCTGAAGAATGAATTATAAAAGAAGAATATTGGAAGAAATCCTCTACCTGTTTTAAACAGACTTTCTAAAAAATATCTTTAACTTATTATAATTAAGACAATGAAAATACTATTGTTCTTGTCTGCATTACTGCTTTTTACTAGCAGGGCATCCTCTAAGATCACTCCTCTCTTTCCCTTTCTGGATGGTCCCGGAAATTTACGAGAAACAATAAAATGACGTGTTCCAGAAATGGAAAATATTCTTATTACAAATCATCTTTTACGCAAGTTGATTCATTGTTTTTCCTTCCTCCCAGATTTATTGACCTAGATAATGACAATAGATTGAACATTGTTGCAGCAGGTGGATTTGGTTATCCAGCACGCTACTATCTTTTTGATTATGAATATGATGGATTAACAAATATCAATCCGAATAAAAGCTATTTACCGATCAGTCTTCGCTTATTATTATGACGGCTCTCCTTTATCCTGGTCACCGCTTAGACCTGTAGGTTTAGTAGAAGCAATTTCAGCTTCTGATTTAAATAATGACGGCTCGGTTGAGTTAATTGCAATATCTTCTCTAATAGGAAATGAAAGTTATCTTCACATATGGACAATTCCCGGAATCCCATACACTAATGAAGACTTCCCTTGGCCGCAGTATAGTCACGATCGTTATCGTACAAATCAATACGGCTTCATCCCCCCCGACGAGCCGGTCGGCATTCAGCCGAATTCAACATTAGTTCCTGAAAGGTTTTCACTTTATCAGAATTACCCAAATCCCTTTAATCCGGCGACTATGATTAAATTCGATATCAGAACCTCTGCCTTTACACAACTCACAATCTTCGATGTGCTCGGAAGAGTGATTGAAACTCTTGTAAATGAAGATTTAAAACCCGGGACTTATTCGCTAACATTCGACGGGAGCAAATATACGAGTGGTGTTTATTTTTACAGGATGAGTACGGCTGATTATGTGGAAACGAAAAGTATGCTTTTGATAAAATGAGAAGCTATATTGAATCTAATATAAATTAGTTTTATTTTAAATAAAATTATGAACACAATAAAATTAAAAACAAGCCTTCATAAAACCATTGACACAATTGAGAATATCCATGTTCTTGAAAGGTTAAAAGATATAGTTGATATTATTATTAAAAATGATAATGCTGATTTTTGGGATGAACTGACAGATGCGGAAAGAGCTGAAATAAATCTGTCCTTATTGGAAAGTGAAGTTGATGAAAATCTGATACCCCATGACCAGGTTATGAAACAAGCGAAGCAATGGCTTACAAAGTAGTATGGTTAAAAAGGTCAATAAAAAAATTAGAAAAAATTGTTTATTATCTTGAAAATAATTGGTCTAAAAGAGTTGCCTTAGAATTTCTTGACAAAATTAATTATAAAGTATTTGTAATTTCTAAGAATCCGCAAATCGGAATGAGATCCGAAAAAAAGGATAAAGTAAGAAAAATCTTAATCACAAAACAAATATATTTATTCTATACAGTTTCGAATGATAAAATCAAAATACTCACCTTGTTTGACAACAGACAAAACCCCGGCAAATTAAGATTTTAGTCCTTTTCCAAATTTGAAACAATTGGTGTATTCCCGCCATTGTTGGTGTTCCAAAAAGTTGCTATCACATATTGTAATTCAGTTACATTTTCAATAGCAACTTTTTGGTCACCAACAACAAAATCCTTCCGTAAAGTAACCACTTTTAAATTTAGTATAGACTTTGATTTCGCTTATTTTTAGTTTTCACCCGGTAGTATGAATCTTAGTGCAGACTTGCTTTGACACGTTCTATTGTTGGTGACCAAAAAGTTTGCAAAAAGAGTGAAATAAATTTCATAAATTGAAATATGCAAACTTTTTGGAACACCAACAACGGCGGGATTACCGGAGCACCTATAGTTTTAAATTATGACGAAGAATTTGAAGTCGCTTATGACGTTACGGGCGAAACAACTCCCATAATTGATTCAATAGTTTTAATAAGTCTTTCTTCAGTCACGCATTGCTTTGACAGCAATCAAAGGTATGTAATATTAGATTTCGAAGATTCAATAACTAATGGAGTTTTTGATGTTACATCTCCGATGGATAAATATGTAGCTCCTCCGGGATATTATATGCTTTTTTTACTTCAAGATCCATCTCAAAGTAACTCTGGTACCGTAAGAATTCCATCAATCGCAAAGATTATTAGACTAGAATCTGCATGATTAAATTCTCAAAGATATTATCAGTAATATCATTTATTTTTCTTTACTATACATCCGCATTTTCTCAGGTCTCAACCGGCTGGGTGGCTAGATATGATGGTGGTTATGCTGATGATGCCGGCTTGGCATTAACCACCGATGATTCCGACTACGTGTATGTTACCGGCAATAGTGCTGGGACTGTATTCGACAGACGAGATATGGTAGTCTTAAAATACTCTTCCTCAGGAGCAAACCAATGGACAAGGAGATTTGCGACAGGTAATTTTACGTCGGGATTTGATGTAGAGATTGATAAATTTTACAATGTGATCGTAGCCGGAACCGGTATTTTTAAATATGACCGCGATGGGAATTTATTATGGTATGAGTTATCTACAAGCAACAGCACAAGGTATAATTCGCTCGTCCTTGATGATTCAGGAAATTGTTATGTAACGGGATTTACAAACAGCGGTATTAAATTTATTACCAAAAAATTCAGTTCGGATGGGATTCTTCGTTGGGAAAGAACATATCAAAATCTCGATTATAATATAGCAAGAGATATTGAATTGGACAAATCCGGAAATGTAATTATTACAGGGCAGAGTTCTAAAACCGGTTCTTCATATGCATATGTAACAATAAAGTATTCTTCAAATGGAGATCATATCTGGCTCAGAAGATATTTTGGGGGGATTTACAATATACCGTATGGCTTAGCAATTGATGATTCGGATAACATATATGTTACAGGATGGCATCAAAGCAGTAATGATATGATTAATATTGACGTGCTGACAATTAAGTACTCCCCTGAAGGAGATACAATATGGAAGGCAGTTTATGATGGGGGCGGAGGAGATGTCGGATACAACATACAGGTAGATTCATTGGATTGTGTATATATAGGTGGAGTTACATTTGGCAATAGCTATCTTACATTAAAGTATGATAATAAAGGAAATTTTTTGTGGTCAAGAGTTCAGCTTGGTTTTGAGCTTACATACGAGCAGCCTGTAATTGAAGTTGACAGGAGAAGGAATATATATATGTCCTTTGTTACATTGAGAACCGGGAATTATCCAAATTATGCAGTGGTAAAATATGATAACGCAGGCAATCAAAAATGGATTGCGGAATATGACAATGGTGGAGTTACCTTTAATTATATTCACGATCTGGCACTTGACAAAGAGGCAAATGTATATGTAACAGGACAGAGTGATGGTGGTCACGGCTATTCAATTGCTACAGTAAAGTTTATTCAAAATCCTACTTCGATAAATCCAATATATAGTTTGAACCCTGCCGAATATAAACTGGAGCAGAATTATCCGAATCCGTTCAACCCAAAAACAATTATCAATTATCAATCCGCCGCAGGCGGATCAATGT
>CALMST010000144.1 GCA_937872315.1 uncultured Ignavibacteria bacterium
AGTATTGAGTATTGAGTATTGAGTATTGAGTATTGAGTATTGAGTAACAATACATTTCCATAAAATTTATTCGTAATTCTTAATTCTTAATTAACAAGGCGCATCGTTTCGCGGAACTAACCGCACTCTCAATTGTCGCCGGAAGACCCGTGTCCGTCCAGTCACCTGCTATAAAAAAATTACTGTAAGCTGTTTCCTGCTTTAGTCTTAACTCTTTACTCATTTCATCCGCTATAAATGTCGCTCTCTTTTCTTTGATGATCTTATGATCTGATATTTTAATTTTATCAAATCCCGGGATTGTATTATTAAGATCAGCAATACACAGTTTAAGTATTTCGTCCTGATCCATTTCAGTTACCTGAAGATCATCCGCGCCACTGATGACAAGACTCAGATGTTTTCTGTTTCTAATAAACAGCCACTGAACCGTTGTTCCGATCAGTCCTGTCATTCCGAGACTGTTAGCCGGTAAAATTTCTTCTGTGATCTCATTTTCAAGGAACAGGTGTACCGAAACAATAGATGACGTTTTTAAGAATTCCGGTTTAAAATTGTTCTCCCGATAAATATTTTCATCAAACAATTTCTTAAATCCAAAGAACGGTACGGCCGAAATAAAATAATCTGATTCGATCTTTTCTCCGTTTTCAATCAATACAAATTCTATTTTCTTTTCACTTTCATTGGTTACTATTCTTTCTATTCTGCTGTTAAGCAAATAATCAATCTCATTATCCCGGAAATAATTAACAGCGCCATTTATCAGAAGTTCGTTTAAATTCACTTCAGGTATTACAAGAGTCGAACTATTCCCTGAAGTAAATCCGATATTCATAACATTAAGGAATATTTCCGTATTGACCTTTTCAGGTCTTGTATTGAATACCGCAAGTATAAAAGGTTCCCAGAAATATTTTAGAAGATTACCGGTCTGTTTCAGGCTTTTAAGCAGCAGACCGGTATTTTCAAAACTATCTGAGAACTTTCCGGGATCTTTCAAAATACTGTTGATATTTTTTAAAGCAAATTTATCTTTAAAATTAAAAGCTTTAAACTTTAACAATCCTGTAATAAGATTCATGGGTGGAGTCATATCCGGACATTTCAGTTTGAATACTTTTTTTTCAGTATTAAAGAAATTAACCTCAAGATTTTTCTGAAAATTAAGTTTATCATAGCAACCTGTAATTTTCAGATACTCAAAAGTGTTATTATACCAGCCTGCTAAAATATGCTGACCATTGTCAAAGAACTGATCTTTCTCTTTATCAAAAAAACTATATGCTCTGCCTCCTAATTTCGGAGAAGCCTCTATCAATTTGACTTTGCATCCATTTTCGTTCAGAAAAACAGCTGCGGATAATCCTGCTATTCCACCTCCTATGACAGTTACCGTCTTTTCTGATCTTTCGCCTGATTTCATTTTTCGCTGATCGCCGCTCTTTCTTCATGAAACCCGTAAATCATCCTGTATTTTAAATATACTCCGGCGGTTATTATGATCTTTTTTAACTTTGAAACACTTAACTTTTTTTCAAATACGTTATAATTTTTCTTTTCTATCTTTCTGAGTAATCTGAAGTAAACATACTCCATTATCCTTGCAGCAAACATGTTTCCTTTATCCTCTCTGGCAAGTTCTCTGTCAGCTTCCTGATAATATTCTTTTGCTCTGTTGCATTCAAACTCCATAAGCTTTACAAATTCACTGTTGTATTTTCCTTCAAGCAGATCACTTTCGCTGTAATTAAACCGCCTTAAGTCCTCCATTGGAATATATATCCTGCCATTATCAGCATCGGTTCTTATATCCCTTAAAATATTTGTAAGCTGAAGGGCAATTCCAAGATTAACGGCAAAATTTCTTGTCTCTGGATTTTTATATCCGAAAATTTCTATAGACATCAGTCCAACCGTTGAAGCTACCTTGTAACAATATTCCCTTAATTCAGCAAATGTACTGTATCTGTTTTTTATAAGATCCATTTCCATTCCGTCTATGAGTTCAAAGAATGGGAGTTCGGGAATATTGAATTTCTTAATGACCAGGTTTAATTTATTCAGCAAACTAAATTTTACAACTTCACCACTTAAAGCTTTACTTAATTCATTCCGCCATTCCTTAAGATCTTCGAATTTTTCTTCAGGTGTCTTTCCCTGGTTATCAACAATGTCATCAGTCATCCTGCAGTAAGCATACACAGTATTTATCGCATCATTTTTTTCACCGGAAAGCAATGAGAATGAATAAAGAAAACTGGATTTGCTTTGCTTTGTAATTTCTCTGCTCTCATCGGAGTTGATATTTAGATTTGAACTGCTCAATTAAAAATTATCTTTCCAAGTAACTTAAATTTTTCGGCTTTATTTAATTTCACTCTCTGCTCCAGGACCGAATAATTAATTCTTTCAATTTTTTTTAAAATTTCAACTCCCCCGGCGATCGTGGCTTTAAGTTCATATCTCAGTCTTCCGTTTACCGACCTTGTGATTTCCTTTCCCTCGGAAAACAGAATATGAGTTTTATCCACCAGCAATTTTATGATATTTCTAAGATCATCATTTTCCGTTTTGCTGAAAAGCATTTCCATGTTATAATTATTTTCTTTCATCATATTCTCCGGAATGTAAACTCTTTTCATTTTCAGATCCACTGATACATCCTGCCAGAAATTTGTAAGCTGAAGCGCAGTGCAGATCTTATCAGAATATTCAAAACATGCTTTGTGTGTTACCGGATCATAACCGAATACATATAAAACAAGATGACCGATTGGATTAGCGGACAGATCAGAATATTCCAAAAGTTCACTGAAATCAGAATAACTTTGTTTTACAGAATCCTGCCTGAAAGCATTTAATAATTTAACAAACTCCCCGATAGGAATCTTCAGTTCGTTTACTGTATGAGAAAGAGCAATGAATATGAATTCCGTGTCTGCTATCAGATCATTTTTAAGGTCTGAATCCTTTTTGTAAATTTTATAAAGCTCTGATTCGAGTTCATTTAGCTTTTGCAGCTTTTCTTTTTCGGAAAACTCAGCAGAATCAGCTATGTCATCGGAATATCGGGCAAAAGAATAAATACTGTAAATAAATTTTCTTTTATCAGCCGGAATTAAAAAAGAACCAACCGGAAAATTTTCATAGTGTCTGATTGTAAATTCTTTACAAAGACTGTATGCATAATCTATCTGCATAAAAATAACTTGATCGAATAATAAGTATGTGAATGATTTTTATCTGGTGATGTGAGGAACGGAAAGATCTCTATATCTGAAAAGAAGATTTGGCTATTAATATTTCCCTGCTCTTAAAACTGGTCTGTATGAATTCAAAAAAAGAGCCGGTTCTCATATTTACATTAACATGTATGCCATTTATAAATGTCTTTATGTCTGATTTAAGAATCAGAAGATATTTTTTTATTCTTAAATAATAAGAAACTTTATTTGAATTTGCCGGGTCTGTTGGCATATAAAAGAAAGAGAAAAACAGCACCGAAATAAATGAAACCAGCAGTATGACAGATTGCTTGAGATAGCTGTGATGAGAGTTGTAAATATTGCTCCAGTAACATTTGTTGCAGATCTTTCTGTAAAATTCCATAGTAAGAAAATTCTGAAGACACCATATAAACTTCTTCAGAAGTCTGTTACTGTAAATTATTTTTACAAGATCTTTCATGTTTAGCTGTTTAAAAAATTGAACTTGTGAAAACTAAAGTTTATAATTTTAAATGTCAATAAAGAAACCTGACAGAGATAAAAAAATCTGTCAGGTTTATTATAAAATTATATAAGCGATATTACTTAACCAGCATTAATTTTTTAGTACTTGTAAAGCTTCCTGCCTGTAAAGTATAGAAATAAATACCGGAATTTAAATTTGATCCTGCCGTAAAATCTGCTGAATAATTTCCCGCAGGTTTTACTTCATCAAGTAAGTTTGCAACTTCTTTTCCTAATGCATCATAAATTTTTAAAGTAACTTTTGAAGATGCGGGAATTGAGAAATTGATAGTAGTTGATGGATTGAAAGGATTCGGATAATTCTGATCTAGTTTGAAATCAGAAGGAATAACTGAATTAATTGGTGTAACTTCAGTTACTATATCGGTCATTTTCAGGATAGCACCGTTTGCTGTAGCTGCATATCCGTAAACAGTAGTACCGACTCTTTTGAATTCCATGTGAGTTATTCCTGTAAGACCGGAAGTTGTCATGGTTGTCCATGTTAATCCGCCGTCAGTGCTTTTCTTTACAACACCACCAGAACCGGCATTGGCTGAAATATAAACTGTATTTGTATTTTCGATCCATTTCATTGTACAGTAGCCAGTGAAGTTAGCTCCGACATTTACAGAAGTCCATGTTACACCTCCATCTGTGGTTCTTCCAATATTTGGAAGAGAAGCACTTGTAGCTGCAACACCTCTCATTTTATCAGTACTGAAAGCAAGACCTGACACGAATCCGCTTGTTCCACCGGCAGCAGAAAAATTACCAATATACCATGTGGTTCCGCCGTCACTGGTAAGATAACATCTGTTTGGCTGATTATTTCCGAGACCAAAACCATAGAACATGTTATCAACGACTACAATAGAATTCTGGGCAGATGCCTGGCCGGTAACTCCAGGAGGTGTAGTTGGATTCCATGTTGCTCCGCCGTCTGTTGTAACTGATACATAATATGGATTTCCAACTCCTGATGGTGGATCACTTTGTGCTATACCAAAAGCAGGCATGGTATTAGAGAAAACAATTCCGTTAAAGAATCCGGCTGAGCCGCCTGTGGAAGCAACTGTAGTCCATGTAGTTCCTCCGTCAGTTGTTTTATAAAAGCTTGCATTTCCACCTGTACCGCCGGCGCCGCCGCCGTTACCGATGTATGCTTCGTCCACGCTTCTTGCCCAAACGCAAAAAACATCTAGCGGAACGCCTGTGGTAGGGATAGTCTGCCATGAAGTACCGCCGTTGGTAGTTCTGAAAACAGCAGGAGTGTTAGTCCCGCCAGCTACCCAGGCAGTATTCTGATCCACAACCGAAATACTCGGAAATGTACCTGCACCTGATACAGCCCCGGCGATTGTCCATTGTGCATAAGAATCAGAAAAACTTCCGATAAATAAAGCAAGTGCAATTAATAAATACTGTAGATTTTTTCTTTTCATTTTTTTTCCTTATTTAATTTATTTTTGAATAAAATTTTGAATTCATTTTATCAATAATAATTTAAAGAATCAAGATTAAATTGAGTTATTTTATATGAACTTTCCAATCTTGTCCAATACGATTAATAAAAATTACTCTTTATTTGAATATAGAAAATCTAACCGACTTTCTATTGAAAGATCAAAAGAAGGAAGAAAAGAAAAATCCCCCGCTTGTTATAAAAATAAATTGCCGGCAATTTATCACAGGAAGGTTGTTTTATCTCACAGCCTGAAATCTTTGATTCTGAAGTGAATTTTTAACAATTAAAAAATTAAAAAATGTTTTGGACA
>CALMST010000145.1 GCA_937872315.1 uncultured Ignavibacteria bacterium
ATTAAAAATTAAAAATTAAAAATTAAAAATTAAAAATTAAAAATTAAAAATTAAAAATTTATAATATAAATTTTATTGAATTCATAATGATCAATGATTTCTTTTCAAATCTTAAATTAATCAAGTGAAAGTACTGCATGGAAGGCTTCCTGAGGTATTTCTACCGACCCGACCTGTTTCATACGCTTCTTGCCTTCCTTTTGTTTTTCAAGGAGTTTTCTCTTACGGGAAATATCTCCGCCATAACATTTGGCTATAACATTTTTTCTTATCGCGCTTATTGTCTCACGGGATACTATTTTAGCTCCTATGGCTGCCTGAATGGCAACTTCAAACATCTGTCTCGGAATCAGCTGTCTTAATTTTGTGCAGAGTTTTTTACCCCATTCAAAAGCTTTGTCTCTGTGAACAATTACTGACAGCGCATCCACAGGTTCTCCGTTCAAAAGAATATCCAGTTTCACCAGTTCAGATTTTTTATACTCTTTAAAATCATAATCAAAAGAAGCATATCCTCTTGAATAAGATTTAAGCTTGTCATAAAAATCAAAAACTATCTCACTCAACGGGAATTCAAAATGCATGTCAACTCTTTTTGCATCTACATAGTTGGTCGTGACAAATATTCCGCGTCTTTCATTTGCAAGTTTCATCAGATTACCTATATATTCAGTAGGTGTAATGATATTAGCTCTGATATACGGTTCTTCGATATAATCTATAAGACCGGTGTCAGGCATCAGCGAAGGATTCTCAACAAGTACCAGATCTCCGTTAGTCTTGAAGACTTTATATTCCACACTCGGAACTGTTGTGATAATGTTTAATCCGTATTCCCGGTCAAGTCTTTCCTGGACGATCTCCATGTGAAGCATTCCAAGAAATCCGCATCTGAAACCGAATCCAAGCGCAACGGATGTTTCAGGCTGAAAAGTCAAAGCTGCGTCATTTAGTCTTAACTTGGAAAGAGAATCTCTCAGAGCTTCAAAATCTTCCGTCGAAGTCGGATAAATACCACTGAAGACCATTGATTTAACTTCTTTGTAACCGGGTAATGGTTCGGTTACAGGTTCAGCTACATTAAATATTGTGTCTCCCACTTTTGAATCATTTACATCCTTTATACCTGCAATAATGTATCCCACATCCCCGGAATTAAGTTCACTGGTCTTTACTCTTCCCATTTTTAAAACACCGACTTCTTCAGCTTCGAATTTCTTATCCGTAAAAAACAATTTGATCTTATCGCCTGGTTTAATGCTTCCGTCATAAACTCTGACATAAACTATAACGCCTCTGTAAATATCAAATTTTGAATCAAACACCAATGCTCTTAACGGTTTTTCTTTTTCTATTCTTGCAGGAGGAATTCTTTTTACAATTGCTTCCAGGATATCTTCCGTACCGATATCAGCTTTAGCGCTGGCAAGAATTATATCTTCTTTTTCGCAGCCTATTAGTTCAATTATCTGTGCCGTTACTTCGTCCACCATAGAATTCTGAAGATCGATCTTATTAATTACAGGGATGATCTCCAGACCGTTATCAATTGCGAGATAGAGATTGCTGATTGTCTGAGCTTCCACACCCTGTGTGGCATCTACCACAAGCAAAGCGCCTTCACACGCCGCAAGTGAACGAGATACTTCATATGAAAAATCAACATGCCCGGGAGTATCAATTAAATTAAAAATATAATCTTCACCGGTTTTATCTTTATATTTCATTTGTATTGCATGAAGCTTTATTGTAATGCCGCGTTCCTGTTCCAGATCCATGTCATCCAAAACCTGCTTCATCATATTCCGCTTTTCAATAGTGCCTGTCTTTTCCAGTAATCTGTCAGCCAGAGTTGACTTGCCGTGATCTATATGCGCAATGATGCAGAAATTTCTTATGTTTTGTTTATTACTGCTCAATTAATTTTTTTAATGTTATTTTTTTACAATTAAATAAAAACTTTATTAAATATTAAGATCCCGGTCTCAATATTATACATCTTTTTAAACTAAAACAAATAATTCAAATCAAATAAAAAAAGCGGAATCTAAATTAAAGTTATAGTGAATGGAATAACTTTATTAGATTCCACTTTTAAAAACCGGAAATTCAATAACTTATTTCCCTTCTTCTTTTCTTTTAGCTCTTTCGTCCTGAATTTCTTTTCTGATCTCAGCAGCTTTTTTTCTAAGATCATTCAAAGATTTTCTCAGTCTTGTCCCTGCGGCATTTTGACCTTTTTCGTAAAACTTTTCTGCGTCGACTTTCATACTGTCGAGGATTTCATTAAGTTGATCTAAGTTACTCATTTTTAAGTTCTCCTTGTTTTGTTTTTAGTTTAATAAAGTTTTTAAAAGTATAAAAAAAATAAATATATTGTAAGTTATATTAATAAATACATAAAAATCCTTGGATTTAAACTTTATATCTTCATTTTCTCCGGGCAGAAATTTCCTTTAAAGTAAATATAGTGTATATATTATTTAAACCCGGGGCAGTATAAGTAATCAGGTCTATTTGATAAAAGGTTTTAATTTTTCTGTCAGGTAATTCATTAGGAACAATGAGAGCGGATTCTTCGTCTGTTTCCAAATTTAAGGTAATAGCAACTTAATAAATTAATAGTTTAATTTTATTGCTAAATTAAAGATTTTACTTCATATTTACAATTTAAATAATTAATTCTCAAAGAAAAGATAAAATTCTCAAATGTTCTGTCCGGATCTGAAATATGCAGGTAATCTTATACGGATTATTTAAAATGTATTTTTTGGGATTAACAAAAAAAGGCAGCTCAATTTATTTGAACTGCCTTAAAGATCTGATGAATAAAAATATTACTTTTTAATTGAATCGATGATCTGTTTTGCTCCATCAACACCGGAGGTAAGGGTATTTTTTACAGAATCAACTGCTTCTGTGCCAATTCCCTGAGCTGCTTCCAAAGCTGCCATTATAGCTGATTTTGTAGCTTCTGCTGTGTTTCCTCCAACTGATTTTACGGCTTCGATGCTACCTTTAACCGATTCCAAAGCTGCATCACCAATATCCACTCCAAGCTCTTTTGCGCTGTGAACTGCCTGTCCGACTGCTCCTTTTACAGCATCGTCCTGCTTACCGCCGGATTCCATTACTCCTTCTACAGTTCCTTTTACAACTCCTTTTACTGATGATATAACTGATGATCCTATCTCTGCTACTCCGGAAAGCGCACCCTGCACTATTGAAGCCGGAAGCTTAATTCCTTCTTTTATAAGATCTGCAGTTTCCTTTACAGCGCTTACTGTGATCTTTTTTACAACATCCAAAACTGTTCCTGCAATATCAGAAACACCTTTTAAACTGGAAGTCACTCCTCCCTGAACTCCGTTTACTAAACGGGAAATTAATGAGAACATAATGTTTATTTGGTTTAATTAATAAATTTTCTTAAATGATACTTATAAATATAAGCATTATCTGATTATACAAGCAAATTTTTTTAAATTATTTATTATAACTAAAAGCTCTTTAATCTTATGCTATTTTAAAAGTACCATGCTTTTTGTCTCGGTCCTGTTGCCGGAAGTAAGCCTGTAAATATATATTCCGCTGGATAAATTTCCGTTTCCGCTTGCTGAAGAGAACTTCACTGAATAACTTCCGGCATTCTGTATCTCATTTACCAGTGTTACTACTTCTCTTCCCGTTATATCATATACCTTTAAACTGACTGAATTCTTATTTCCCAGATCATAGCTTATTACAGTCTCAGGATTAAAAGGATTTGGATAATTCTGATTCAACCGGAAATTATCAGCAGAGCTGATCCCGTATTCGTTAATTCCCACAACCTGTGTAAGATCAATTTTATACATGGATCTTCCGTGTGTGCCTGCTACTAAATAATATGCAGTCGGATGGATCTTGAAATCATACACTGAAACCATAGGAAGTCCCTGTCCAAGGAACTGCCAGCTACCGCCAGTATTAAAACTTACATAAGCTCCGACATCTGAACCTACAAATAATACCTCCGGTCTTAAAGGATCTATGGCAAAAGCATTTACGGGAGCATCAGGAAGATTACTGCTGATATTATTCCAGGTTGCACCTTTGTTGGTTGTCCTGAATACATGAGGCTGCGGATCTACCCACTTGAGTCCGTTAAATGTTACATAAGCAATATCTTCATTCGCCGGATCGAAAGCAACTCTGGTGATCCATCTGTAAGGAAGTCCGGTGGTTATTTTTGTCCAGTTTACACCGTTATTGGAAGTTATCCATACATTGGCGTCATCGGTTCCGGCAATTATAACATTTGAATTAGTTGGCGCAACTGCTATAGTCGTAACCGTACCTAATCTTGCCTGATTACCGTTTGTCAGATCAGGACTGATTGCAGTCCAGCTTGAAGCAGAATTTGTTGTTCTGTAAACTTTGTTAGTTCCGTAATACAAGACGCTGCTGTTAACAGGATCCATTACAACCGGTGTAGACCAGTTCTTTTTTTCTGAATTACTTATTCCGGAAGTGGCGTTGCTGAAAGTATTTCCACCGTTGGTTGACTTTCCGAGACCGCCATTCTGTGATTCAGCATAAATAATATTAGGATTAGTATGATCTACTATTACATAAAATCCATCTCCTCCGTAAATATGATCCCAGTCATCAAGTGCGCCGGTAGTAGTTCTGTTTGTACCGTTATCCTGTGTACCACCATAAAGTCTCTGGGGATTATTAGCATCAATTCCAATTTCATAAAATTGTGTAACGGGAAGATGTTCAACTTTAGTCCAGGCGCTTCCGCTGTTGGAAGTGATATAAATGCCGCCGTCATTTCCTTCGATGATGGTATTAGGATCACCGGGTTTGAATGCTAAAGCGTGATTATCAACATGTATATCACTGTTAGAAAGATCGAACCATGAATTTCCCGAATTTGTTGATCTCATAATTTCAAAATCCAGTACATAAACTATATCAGGATTTGTCGGATGAATTCTTACATTTCCAAAATACCAGCTGAATGAAGAAAAACCATTATCAAGAGTATTGTTCGGATCAGCATTAGTCCAGTTAAGACCGCCATTCGTTGTCTTAAAAAAACCCACTAAAGAATTGTTTGTGAATAAAGTGTAAGCCACATTCGGATTTGATGCGGAAATACTTACGCCTATTCTACCGACTGTTTCAGTGGAAGAATTCGGAAGCCCGTTTGCCGGACCGAGTACAGTCCATGTGTTACCTCCGTCTGTGGATCTGTGTAACTGGCTTGTCTCACCTGTCAGTGAACCTCCATTTGGATAGCGGGTTCTTTTCCACATTGCCGCAAGTAAATTATCCGGATTGATCTGATCCATTGCAATATCAATTGCGCCTGTGGAATCATTTACAAATAATACATTTGTCCATGTGGCTCCGCCGTCTTCACTTCTGTAAACACCTCTTTCAGGGTTTGGAGCAAAATAGGATCCGGCTGCTGCAGCATAAATACGAAGCGGATTTAAAGGATCAATGACAATTCTTCCGATCGTAACGGTATTTTGTAATCCCGATAGATCCCAAGTCTGTCCGCCGTTTGTAGATTTAAAAATCCCGCCTCCCGCAAAATTGTTATGACCGCCGTTTGCTTCACCTGTGCCGGCATAGATTATTTCAGAATTGACCGGATCAACCGCAATATCACCGATTGGCAGAACAGCGAGATCATCAAAAACAGAATAGAAATTTAAGCCGCCGTCAGTGGATTTGAAAACTCCACCGGTAGATGCACCGGCATAAACAATGTCAGTATTGTTTGGATCGTATTCAAGATCCGAGATCCTGCCGCCGACATTGGTCGGACCGGCAAATTCCCAGGTCGGAACAAAACTGTCCGAACTGCTGAGCGCGGTCTCACGTCTCATTCTTTGTCCGGCTTTCAGAGCTTCGATATGTGCTTCAGGGTCTGCTTTGTAGAATGGAAAAGTACGTTTTATATATTCAATGTCATTTGGATACTTTGGTACTTTATTTTTTTCAATGGATTTTTCTTTATCCTTAACAATGTAAATATCAATATCTGATTCAGAAGAATCTCTATTTATTGCAAAAAAGAATACAAACAGAACAGAACAAATTAACAGAGAAGTTATAAGTTTCATTAATTGGGGGATAAATTTGAAATAAATTTAGTTAATTTTCATTTTATAAGTTTTAAAAACAATGGAATTTTAAAATGTGAAATTTAAATCTGTAATTTCAACCTCCGTAACGGATTAAAATCCATTTCAAGAGCCTTAAGATCGGCGAATATTGTAACAACGGAATTTATTCCGTTGTGGTCTTTGGTGAATTTAATGTTGGAAGATTTTAATCAGCAGTAATTTAAATGTGAATGTTAATTAACAAAATTATTTTTAATATTAAAAACGATTTTCTTAAGGTCCATTTTTAATTAATAGAATAATATGAAGAACTTATTGAAATTAATATTTTGTATCCTGATCTTTTTTTCAATTCAAATTAAAACATATTCCCAGACTGATGACCTTTTTAAGAAATTGATAATCGGAAAAGCTTATAAGATCTATTTATTCAGTGAAAAAGAATATACTGGTGTTTTAATTTCTCAGAATGAAAAGGAAATTACAATTAAATCAGGAAACAAAAGCATCACAATTGAAATGGATAATATATTTGAAATATCAACAGACATTTCACCATCTGATTATAAATTTCTCGCAACATTAAATATCGGTACTCTGGCTGGTAATCCAAATCAGGGAAACTCTTCCAACTTTTTGTTAAATGGGAGATTTTCTTATTTCTATGCGGATAAAAGAAACATAGGTGGGGATCTATCAGTGATATTTCTGAAAAAAGCTAATTATAACGGATATACCGGAATTGAAACATATCAATATCAGACTTATGTTGATTTACTGGCAAATGCGCAGATTGGTACTTTTAATGTGAGAAACACAATTGAGGTCTATCTTAATCTGGGTTTTGGAATTCATTCTCAATTCATAAATCCTTTTACATCCACTTACTATTCATATAATGATTCAGGATATATTTATTCCAGTACGCCATCATCGTTTACCGTTTATCCTTTGTTTCAGGTTGGAGGAGGCTTTATTGTGAAACCTTCAAAAAATATTGGGATAAATTTTGAAATGGATCTGAAGTTTTACTCTTTCGATTATGTGATCATTCCTACGGAAGGTTATGTGCCTTTTAAGCTAGGTGTTTCGTATTTCTTTTTTTAAGAAAGATGTCAGGCGATTATAGGTATTAGGTATTAGGTATTAGGTAATAAGTATTAGGTATAAAGTATTAAGTAATATCATACATAAATATGGATTTCAATTTTTCCTGAGGGATTCTTTTTTAACAGGTGCTTAAACAATATAAAATCTATGAAATTAATGAAACTGATCTTTGTATTAATGATCTGCTTTACTGAAGTTTATTCTCAGACAGCTGAAACAAACAATTCTTCGGTAAACTTAAAGTTGAATCAGCTGAATACAAATGACACTACAAATACCTGTACTATTATAATGAATTCAAGAAGTGTTTATAAAGATGTGCAGTTGTTCGGGCTGAAAGATTCCACTGTTGGTTTTTTTAAGGATGAAAAATCAGGCAGACTGAATGTCAGTGATATCAGAACTATAAAATTCGATGCAAAGGGATTCTGGAAAGGAGCATTATACGGCGGGGCAGCAGGGTTTTTAGCCGGTTTTGCTGTAGGGATTTCAGAGGGATTTGATTTAGGCGGAGGAGGGTCCGGTAATAGCACTTTTGGTCAGGGCATGGCAGGAGGATTTTTTCTTTCTATTCCGTTTGGGTTAATAGGCGGAGGTATCGGATCATTACTTGCAGAAGATCATTTATATGATATGAGTGATTACAGCTTTTTAAAAAAAAGAAGCTTGGTATATTTTTTAATT
>CALMST010000146.1 GCA_937872315.1 uncultured Ignavibacteria bacterium
ATTCCGAAATTCCAAATTCCAAATTTGTAACCGGATTGAACGGGTTCGGATAGTTTTGTGAAAGTTCATATTTATCCGGAATTCCGATGCTGACCTCTTCGGGAAGTTCATAATATTGGAAGTTGCCGTTGAAGTCGATCTGCTTGAGTCTGTAATTGTATTTACCTGAAGTAAGATTTTTATCCTTGAAGGAATAGTTGACCGGAGCATTGGAGGTACCGCTGCCATTTACAAAGCCTGCTTTTATCCAGTCTGTATTGTCTGATTGTCTTTCTATATCGAAACCGGAGTTGTTGAGTTCGTATGTTGTAGTCCAGCACAGAGTTATATCTCTTTCGGATACAGATGAAGTGAAAGAAGATAGTTCCACAGGCAAGGGAAAATCCCATGACACATATGCAGTATCTTCTAAATTTTCAGCAAGTACTATCACAGTATCAAAACCAGCGTACCTGGAAATATAACAGAAGACGGCCATTCCATTAATATCAGTGGGGATTGAGTCTGATAAAGTGTTTCTGCCGTGTACTTTAAACTGGATCAATACATTTTGGAAAGGTAATCCAAACTGATTGCTTACAAAAGTTGAGCAGCAGTATTCAGAATTTGATTGAAGAAAAGCCTGTTTGGGTTTTACCTGAAGAGAAGAAATTTCATCCGGTGCGCCATAAAAAGCATTTGTTGCCGGTTCACCTCCGGTAAGTATATCTGCAAATCCATCATTGTTAACATCACCTGCTCCTGAAACCCTTACTCCAAAACCCTGCAGCGAAATTGGAGTTGAATTCATGTTAATTGAATTCCCAAAATATAAATAAGCACCATAACTAAAATATCCTTCGCCAACCACTACATCATCAAATCCGTCACCGTTAAAATCCGAAACACCGGAGACAGAGTAGCCATATCCTCCTATGCTTGGTTTACCCCTTAACATTACAAAATCATTGCTGTCCAAACCCGTTGATGATCCAAAATAAATAAATGCTTTACCGGAATCTAAAGTGGGTCCGGCAGCTGATCCAATTATCACATCATCATATCCATCGTTGTTTACATCACCTGCAGATGAAACAGACAATCCAAAGTCGTTACGAAAATCGATGTCAAATACAACCCAGTCAGCAGGCGCAAACATTTCCCGAAGAGATGAACCATAATAAACTAAGACCGCATCACCATCTGGTGCACCAACAATTACATCATCATATCCATCACCATTGAAATCACCTGATCCGGAAACAGACCAGCCCATTCCGTGTAAATATATATCAGGGCTTGTTGAAGCTGTCCAGGAAGGCTGATTGCCGGTTATCCCCTCATTTGAACCAAGAAATACAAAAGCACCTACATTATGGGATTGATAATTCACTGGTTCACCGGTTCCTATTACTATATCATCATATCCGTCACCATTGAAATCACCTGAACCGAGTGATTCAGGATCTCCGCAACAAATTACAACTCCCGTATCATTACTTGTCAATATCCAGGATGCTGTATCATTTATTCCGGAAACTGACCCCATATATAAATACACCGTTCTGCCATCAATTTCATTCTGAATAACAATATCATCGAATCCATCAGAATTTACATCTCCTGCTGATGAGAGAACTTCTCCGAATCCTGAAGAACCTTCTGATAATATTTTACTTGCTGTATCAGGTAATCCGTTAACTGAACCATAATAGAAGAATACTTCATTATTGGAGCTGGCACCTATCATTATATCATCATAACCATCACCGTTTACATCACCTGCATCAGACAAACTCCAGCCAAATCTTCCTCCTATTCCGCTCATTGACCAGTCTGGCGCTAATGATAACGGATCTATAGTAACAGGATATACTGCATCCCTGTCATCTACTTTTATAGATAGCTGATCTTCACAATTACTTTCAAAGTAAGCACTCAGCTCTTTCATATTTTTATCCCAAGCTTTAAGCGATGTATACCGCATCTTCTCATTACCATCGTTTGATCTGAAATTGACAGCATCTTTGCCGACAAACATTTTTAAATCAGTAATTACTTTCATTGTAAGACAAAGTTCATTTTCGTCATTAATTTTTTTTCTGACAATGAAATCCTGTCTCATCCCTTGTTTTGAATTATTATATTCAATTCTGATGTTTTCATTTTCTATTGAAGCCTTATTGCCGTCCGTTATAAATTCTTTACCTCCGATTCCTGATGAATAATTCAAAATTTTTAATTCAACACTCCAGTTATCTATTTCCTTATATTTTTTGTCTTTATCAAACATAGTTTCTTCAGACACGTTAAAAAATGGGATCTTTGTTTCTCTTGGACTTGCCTTAAATCCATTGCTTAAATATTTAAAAAGAATATTATTTGCCCTGTTGGGTGATTGATAAGAATTCAAATCTTTACTAAATGTTATATTGTATTCTTCCTGTTCAATTCTTTCCAGAGCTGAATTATACCAGTTCTGATCCGTATTATTCGGAATACTTTGAACCGGTTTGACTTTGCTTAAATCCGATGTTTCATTTAAAAACTGATTGGATAAATTATAGCTCTGAGGATTAGAGCTGCTAATGCTGTAAAAAGGTATTTTTTCGCTACTGTTATCTTTTATTGAATTTATGCCAAGCAGGATCAATGAAACAATTAAAATTAACTTTTTCATGATCGTATAATTTAGTTTTATTTAAACTCAT
>CALMST010000147.1 GCA_937872315.1 uncultured Ignavibacteria bacterium
CAAGAAACAACAGAATTAAAATCAGAAAAGCAGTATGATCTACCTAAATCAAAAAAGGGAAATTCCATTTTCCGGAGAACCAATACAATAGAAACCTCACTATACATATATGATTTACCGGATATCCATCTATTGAATGATAAAAACATATTAATTGAATCTGGTTTTTTAATGATAGCTTCGTAGCCTCTTGTTTTATCTTGAACATTTACTATTTGAGTATCTGTCCACGAAATTCCATAATCAATAGAGCGAGCGAGATATCTTCTAATAAGAGAATCTTCATATACTCTTAAATAATAAAGTTTAAAAGTATCCTGACCTGCGAATTCATTGTATTCCATGGGCATATACAGGAAAAAAAGTCTGTTGCTATCTCCGGTATGCGGAATTACAGCAGTTGGATACATCGTTGGATAGGTAAGTTGACAGTAAGAACTTGTAGGATTGAGAATGTTTAAGCAAGCAAGCAAGCTTAATAGTAAGAATATTGTTTTTCATAACTTCTCCTTTTGTAATTAGTCACTTTGTAAACCAGATTTTTATTAATTACAATACTAAATTTTACATTGGCAAAGTTGGCAAAGTTGGTTACCCGAAAATTTAAATCCACACGCCGAGATTTCCCCAGGTCTCCGGATATAAAGTTTACATTCCCAAAATATGGCAGTGGAATGACTTCTGAGAATATAATACAACTATTAACTACTAATTGTTAACCTCTAACTATTAACTATTTAAGGAGCATCATACTCTTAGTATCCACTAAAACTCCATTCACATAAAGTGAATAAAAATAAATACCGCTTGACAAACCCGAGCCTGAAAACTCAACTTTATAACTTCCGGCGGGTTTATTTTCATTAACCAAATCTGCAATTTCATTTCCAAGGACATCATAAACTTTCAAAGAAACGTAACTCGTAATTCGTAACTTGTAACTGATCCTAGTGTCCGGATTGAATGGATTAGGGTAATTCTGGTATAAGGCATAATTATCCGGTGAGTGAATTTCATTATTGAAAATATTTATCAGGGAAGAATTATATTTAAGAATAACGCCGTCTTTGCCCACAGCCCAGCCATTTCGCTTATCAGCAAAGGTCATATCACTGATTATTGAATTATCTGGAGTAGCAGTAAGATTCCAGTTAAATCCGCCGTCGGTAGAGATCAGAAAACTGTCAATCAAATTCATGGAGACCCAGATCTCATTCTGAGTCCTGTAGCCGATTGCATTTGAAATTCCGAAGACACCGAGTTCATTGTAAACCCAGTTTGCTCCGCTGTTTGTAGTAGTAACAATGCTGGCGCCATATTCAAAATCACCTCCGGCGCAATATATGTTTAATGAGTCAGCTACATGCAGATCCAGCACCGGTTCTGGACCTACAATCCTGCTTCTCCAGTTAAGTCCGCCGTCAGTGGTTTTAAACATCTGTCCGGCAATATCAAAAGATCCGCCTGAAGCAAATCCGATATCTTCATCATAAAACTCTATGTCAATAATGGGAAATCCGAATGCAAAACCTGAGTCAATAACACTTTCCAGCCAGGTAGCCCCGGTGTTTGTAGTATAATAAATAATACCGTTTGATCCGCCTGTAAAGCCTTTAAGAGAGTCGAGGAAAAAGATGGTACTAAGAAAGATATTGGAATCAGGAAAGAGTGAATTATTCCATGTATTGCCTCCGTCAGAAGTTGTAAGTATTCTGGTCCCGAAATAAGCTGGAGGGGTATTGTCAAATTCAAACGAAAGAGCAAAACCTATGAGATCATTTAAAAAAAATAATGAATGGATTGAATTATTAACTCCTGTATTCTGACTGATCCAGCTCTTCCCCTTATCAGTAGTATGAATAACGTAACCGGAATCTCCGCCTATCCAACCATTCAGGGAATCAGTGAAATAAACAGAAGTAAGATCTCTGGTTGTAGGGCTGTTTTGTGTCAGCCAGTATTCCTGAGAATAAATCTCCGTCCGGGCTGAGATTAAAAGAAAAAATATTAAAGCAATTTTTTTCAACGCCAGTATAAGTAAATTGTTAGTTATTTTAAAATGACCTATTCCACAAACTCCATAAACACCACGCATTCCCGATTATGGCAGACTATTTCTTTTTCTTAAAAACCATTCAAGACATAAAAGGAAAATTACAATTCCAAGATAATAAGGATTAAAATTCAGTTCAAAACTCCCTGCTGTTTTTATCTCCGAACCTGAGTTTTCATTAATGTTTTTTAATACATCATTTATATCACTTTCACTTTTATCCGTTAAATTACTGCCACCCGTGTTGTTTGACAGTTCATTTAAAAAAGAATTGTCAGCCCGTGTAATTTTGTATTCATAATTATTTTCCCCGATAAGAAATTTATTTGTAATACTGGCAGCTGTATTTTCCTGTGAGATTAACTCCGCGGTATATTCATAGATTCCATCCTGAGGAATATTAATATCGCCTTCAAAATAGTTGTTATCTTTTTTGATCAATGACAACTCCTTGCTGAAATTATCACCCTTGATGAATACCTTTACATATTCGCCGCCGCGTATGTCAAAGTTGAGTAACCGGGACTCAAATTTTACATTCTCGAATTTTGAATAAACCTGTTTTGAAGTTTCAATTGAGAAAATTTTATTTTCTTGTCTGTCGGTAAGAGATATTATAAGATCGGACAAAAGGTAACTCAATACTTCTCCGGCATTATTTACTTTGCCGTTAAGTCTCCATTTGTAAAGACCATAAGCAAGGAATGCAGCGGATCTGTTCATGTTGGTATTCTGTAAAACAAGCGCAGGCGTAGAACCGGCTGTCATTACCATATAAGTTTCTGCAGAAGGGTTGATGGAATATTCTGCGGAAGTTCTGAAGATATCCGGGTAACTGTTTATGGAGTTTATCAATCCTTCGTTTTTGAAGACCTGATTATCTCTTATGTCCACTGTGCGAATACCGGTTACGGATTCATTGTCAGATGGTACAGTTACTTTGAAAGGCAGATGATCATATAAAACCGAAAGCTTTGAATAATCTATGTTTCTTCCGGATAAAAACAATAAGGAAGAATTGTTTTTTTCAATACTGTAATTAATTTCACTTATTAAATTAAGATCAGAAACAGCGGTCGGATATCCCGACAAAATAAATGTGTCAAACTCATCAAGATCCGGTACATTATTTTCGTAATAACTGCCGGCAGATTTCTGTGTCAGAAAAGTAGTCTCGAAATTTTTAATCCTTTTCAGTTCTTCGGAAACAAATGACAGATCAGGACCCGGACCTCCGGCTACAACCAGGACTTTGAATTTATTATTCAGATACTTTATAAAAAAATCATTGTAGTTATTCTTTCTTGTAACTTCATCATCAAAACCTTCTATCTCAATTTTGTATTTCACGGCAGCTTCAGTATTTGACGAAATATTGAAAGTAAGCGAATACAGATTTTGTTTTGAATTCACCATAAGTTCTTTTGTCTGAATAATATTTTCATTCTCATAGATACTAACATTTATTGACCTGTCATATCCGTAGGCATTTATCTCGGCTATGACCGGTACATTTGATTCTATAAATGCCGTTTTGTTATAGAAAAGATTTTTCAGGACAAGATCTTTTTTCTGAACAGTATCACCGGTCAGATAATAATTCACCGGCACATTAAGAGTCCTTGCAGCCGTAAGAGGATTTCCGCCTTCATTTAAAATACCGTCAGAAATAACCGTAACTGAAGATAAGTTTTTATTTACAAGTCTGTCATTCAGGGAATAAAATGTTCCGGTAAGATCGGTTTCAAAATTATCAATTCCTTCATATGAAATGTTCCCGGTTTCATCTGCTCTGATCTCTTTCATAATATCACCTGAAAACAGATAATATAAATTCTCGGAATTTCCCGACCCCGGGTTTTTTAATTTACTTTCAATAATATTTTTTAAAGATCCTGACCGGTTTTCTATAAGAAGACTTTCTGAATTATCTATTAGAAAAACATTTACGGGATCCTGAAAAGTTTTTTTGAAAAAGGAAATTACGGGGGAAGAAAAAAGCAGCAGAATAAATAGCAGAGAAAGAAATCGTATTACAGTAAAGACTTTTCTGTTTAAACCTTCTGCCTTAGTTTTTTTATAATAAAAATACGCTAAAAGGAAAGCTGCCAAGAATATAGCAGCTGTAAGTATAATTCCGAAATTTGTTTTTAGAGTAAGATCCATTTCCTTTTATTAATGAATGGAGTTTTAGAAGGTTACAGAACCGGGAAAATAACATGATCCGTAGATTTATATCTGTAGATAATACAGTGAGATGGATTACATTCTTATATCGACATAGATGGTTTTACGCATCTCTTCTACCCATTTTTCCATTTCCGTATTTTCTTTAAATGAAAGCGCATATTTTTTGATCGTATCATAATCTTCTTTATAGCTCAACTTATGCTCCGGATAAAACGCAATTAATTTATAAATTTCATACCCGTATTTTTCGTCATCACCAACTCTCAGCGGGTCTGAAATATCTCCCGGAGAAAGTGAGCTGAATGCTTCAATGGTCAGACTGTCAAACTGCTGTGCGGGGATTTTTCCGATATAACCGCCTTTTTCATTTGTTGAAAGATCTTCCGAATATAATTTGGCGGCAGAATCAAATGTTATCTCGCCGCTTGTGATCCTTCTTTTGAGTTCTTTAAGAAATGTAATAGTTTCAAAATCTGAAGATTCAAATTTCGGATATTTGATCAATATATGCTGGCTTTTCACCCTGTCGCCTGATTTTTCATTCAGTTTAATTATATGATATCCGAACTGAGTTTCAACTATATCAGAAACCTCGCCTTCTTTAAGATTAAATACGACCTCTTCAAATTCCTTTACAAATGTACCTTTGCCTGCATAACCCAGATCACCTCCCTGTATTGCTGACAAAGAATCTCCGGAATTTCTTTTTGCAAGTTCTGAAAAATCAGCGCCCTGTTTAATACTGTCGAGGATCTCAAGAGCTAAGTTACGTGCTGCTGTCTTTTCGGATTCGCTCACTTTTCTTTCCATTATGATATGAGCAACTTCGTATTCGTTGCTCTGATCAGGAAGACTATCCTTATATGTTTCATAAAATTCCTTTACTTCCTGTTCGGTAATTTTAATTCCGCCCTGAAACTTTTTCCTTCTCATCCTGTCGATCTTGATGTTTTTTGAAAGATCGTCTTTAATCAGATTTTTTATTTTTGGAAGATTCATGCCATAGACTTCCTCAAGTCTTTCAACAGACCCGACCTGTGCGATGAGACCTTTGACTCTTGAATCCATTTCTTTTAAAACTTCATCTTCAGTAACTATGACGCTGTCCTGTTCCGCTTTTGCAAGTATGATCTTGTTTGTCAGCATTGACTGAAAGATCTGCTGGATAAGCATTGGATTGATCTCACTAAGCTGATTCTGACGGGCGTATAACTGAACCTGATATTGAAAATCAGATTCAGTTATAATTTCATTTCCGACTACGGCTATTACTCTGTCGCCTTCTATCTGAGCTGATACTGTTTTGAATGAAAGTATCAGTAAAAATAAAAGTGATATTCTTAAATTTCTCAAACTTAATTATTCTTTAAATGCTTCTATTAAAATTGTTTCATTGACCTTTACGGGATATTTTGACCTGAGGTTATCCACATATGCTTTTTCCATTTCAGTAAATTTCTCCTGCTGGAGTGTATTAGAGATCTCGGATTTTACTTCCTCAAAATCTTTTGTTTTTACTTTACCGCTGTCAGTAAAAGCATATTTACCGGAATTTGCTTCATAATATTTCTGCATATCTTCCTGAGTGATCTTGATCTTTCTCCATAATTCTTCCTGATCGACTTTAAAGCTAAGCAAACCATTTTCGTATTCTGTCATCTGTGCTATATATTCAGGATCATTTTCAATATTCTCTTTTAAAGCTACCTGATATAAGACCGGAATGTCAGCAGCGCCGTTTATGATTTTTGTAATTGTAGCCTGATTGGCTAAGCTGCCGCTGCTTTCTCTGTTGACACTCAGATAAGTTATCACATCGGAAATTTTGATCTCTCCGCCTTTGAATGAAGCCACTATCTTTGATCTTTCATCCTGTGAAATAAGACTGTCAATGTTCAATGCTGATACCGGCTTTGATGAATCAAATTTTGATACAAGAAATGAAAGTCCCTCTTCGCTGATCCTGAAATCCATTTCCTTTTTTGATTTTTCAAGGAATTTGGTGTAATCGGCTTTAAAGACAGGACCTTTTTTGAATTCAGATTTAAGAGATTCTTTTTGTTTATCAAATGATGAATAAGGTTTTATATCTGTAACTTTAATTATATGCCAACCGAAAGGTGTTCTTACAAGATCCGATATCTCACCTTCCTTTAATGAAAATGCCACACTGTCAAACGGCTGAACCATTCTTCTTCTGTCAAAGAATCCAAGATCTCCGCCCTTTTGAGCAGAACCCGGATCTTCCGAAACTTCTATTGCTACCTTGGAAAAATCCTCTCCGTTTTTGATCCTTGCTAAAACTTCTTTTGCTTTCTCATATGTTCCGAGTGAATCAATTACAACTCCCAGACTATCTTTCTTATCCTGAATCAGAATATGTGATGCTTTAATTCCTTCGTTTCTTTTTTTCTTATCTGTCAGTTTTACAATGTGAAGACCAAACTGGGTTCTGATCGGTTCTTTTGTATATTCACCCTTGTTCATTTTGAAAATGGCATCTTCAAATTCCGGAACGGTCATACCCGCAGTAAAATAATAAAGATCTCCGCCATTTTGTTTTGCGGACATATCATCTGAAAACTCTGCAGCCACTTCCTCAAAAGCAACGCCGTCATTGAGTTTTTTAATTGCGTCTGCCGCTTTTTGAAATGCTTTGATTGAATCTTCGGGTGAATAACCTGACTGGGGTAAGTTTATAAGAATGTGTGAAGCTCTGACTTCATATTCTTTCTTGTCATAGAGTTCTTTAATTTCCGGTTCTACTATTTCTTTATCAATCAAGAAAGATGTAAGAAAGTTTTCCTGATATTGTTTCAGATCTTTCTGAATGTCTTCTGATTCAAGCAATCCTCTGTCTCTTGCATCCTTTACTTTAAGTCTGAATTTTACCAGAAGATCAAGAAATTCTTTTCTCTGTTCCATATCCGAATTTTTTGCGGAATCCAGATTGTTAACAGTCTTCATATATTGCTTTTCGTAATCATCGAGATATATCTTTTCATCTCCGACTTCGGCTACGACTTGTTTCTTTTTAGATGAACATGCCACCACTACCACTAAAAATATTATCGATAAAAATGAAAGTATTTTTATGAAATTTTTCTTCTTTTGCATTATTTTTTGTTATGTTTGCTTATTAATTTTATAAAACATTCTTTAAAAATACCTAAAACCATACTGAATTAAAAGCCATACATTGATATCGGGGTTATCTACAGGCTCAATGCCATATTAACTTTGAAATTTAAAATTAAACTGAATCTGTATATGTACCGAAAAGATCTTTTTTGGGAATTGTGTAAGTTGACGTTTGCCAGGTATAAATTCAGAAAAAACATTGTATGGCATCAGAATATTTATATTTTTATATTTACCATACATAATTAAAGTAAAATCTTATAATGGCAGTAAACAGGGATCAAAACATTTTTGATATTACTTTTATAGTTTGTGATGTGGAAACCACCGGTCTTTCCGCTTATGATAACCGTGTAACCGAAGTAGCCTTTATAAAAGTTCGTAACGGCGAGATCCTCGGCAAATACACAACACTTGTAAATCCAGGTCAGCACATTCCAAGAGAGATCACAAATCTTACGGGAATTTCCAATGAAGACATATTCAGCAAGCAGTCTTTCGGTGAGATAGCTCAGGATATTATTGATTTTATCGGAGATCCCGAGGAGGATAATCTTGTGTTTACCGGGCATAATGTAGGTTTTGATTATAAATTCATACAGCAGTCTTTTTTCAGGGCAGGATTAAGATTTGAAATGAAAACACTCTGTACATGCAAGCTTGCCCGCAGATTGCTAAGGCGTTTAAAAAGCAAATCACTTTCAAATGTGGCGGCTTATTATGACATAAAGATCAAAAAAGCTCACAGGGCTTATGATGACGCTCTTGCTACGACCAGGATCCTTATAAATTTTCTTGAGATACTTTCAGAAGAGCATGAGTTTGAAGACATAAGTGAAGTGTTAAAGTTTCAGAATACCAGAATATACAATAATGAAAATAAGTCACCATTACTCAAAAGACTTAAACTTACGCTTAAGGATTTTCCGAGATCTCCAGGTGTTTATTTTATGAAAGCAAAGGATGGCGAGATAATTTATATAGGTAAAGCAAAAAGTCTTAGAGAAAGGATCTCTTCTTATTTAAGATATAATTCTGAATTACCTGTAAAAATAAGAAGGCTCATAAATAACATTGCAGCAATTGAATATGAAGTTACAAATTCTGAACTATCAGCTCTGATACTCGAGTCAAAATTGATAAAACAACATAAACCCAGATTCAACTCTGCAATAAAGAGATTCCGATATCATCCGTATCTGAAAATTGATGTTCAGAATGATTATCCGAAGATAGAAAAAGTATATGAGATAGAAAATGACGGCGCAAATTATTACGGACCTTTCAGAAGCGGACTCACGGTCAACAGGCTTTTAAAGGATATTGATGATGAATTCAAACTCAGAAAATGTGATTATAAAAAACTAAAACCTCACAAAGAACATTCGACTTGTATGTATCATGAAATGAAAAAGTGTAATGCACCCTGTGATCTGACACAAAGTAAAGCTGAGTATTCTGAAGAAGTAAGTAAGGTTCACGATTTTATAACTTCAACCGCAAACAACTCGGCTCATAAATTGTATGAAACAAAAATGAGTGAGTATTCTGAGAAAATGGAATTCGAAAGAGCGGCATTTGTCAGAGACAGGCTAAATGACATTATAAAAGTAATGAGTTACCAGAAAGTGATCACTTCAGCCATTAATGATAAGAAGATCATTATCAAATGCAGGAATGAAAACAACAAAGAAATATTCTTTATCCAGAACGGAAAGCTTGTGAAAACATATAATATTAATACTGATAACGGATTTAACCAGACTGATATTTTTGAGGAGCTCACGGAAACTACAGATTATTTATTCTTTTCCCTTAGCAAATATGTCAGACACAGATTTAATAACTACGAACTGGATGAGATCAAAGTGATCTCAAACTGGCTTGCTCTAAATCGTGAAAGGAACAGTGTGATGGAGATCCAGGAATATCACAGCAAAAATGAAGTGTTGAAATTCCTTTCTGTTTAGATTTAAAATACATAATATGGTATTGGAAATTAAAAAGGTATTACATTTTCTAATATCAATCGGAGGGATGACAATTATGAGCATATACACGAAAAGGATTATTTCAAATTCTTACTATCATATATACAACAGAGGAAACAATAATGAAAGAATTTTTTACAATGAAGATAATCATGTTTATTTTCTCAGAAAGTATAATGAATACATGTCAGATTTTATCAGAACTTATGCTTTTTGCTTACTTCCAAACCATTTTCATTTTTTAATAAAAACCTCTGAAAATTCTGAACTGGTATCAGAGCAATTCAGAAAATTTTTTAAAACATACGCCGAGAAAATTAACTGGCAAACAGGCAGAAGCGGGAGTTTATTTCTAAAACCTTTCAAAAGGAAGATTATCACATCAGATAATTATCTGAAAAGAATGGTATTTTATGTACATTATAATCCGGTTCATCATAAATTTTCAGAAAGTTTTGAAGATTACAAATGGAGTTCATATAAAAGAATTTTGAACCCCCAAAAAACTAACCTGGAAAAAGAGGAAGTGCTTGGAATGTTTGGTGGAACAGAGGATTATGTATTGTTCCATAAAGATTTGAGTAATCTCAAGGAAATAAATGAATTTGTAATTGAGTGAGTTTAAAGAACTTGTCTGATGGCATCCGAAAGCGCGATGCCATCTTAGTGTTCGATGGCATCCAAAAGCGCGATGCCATCTTATCCGAAAGCGCGATGCCATCTTATCCAAAAGCGCGATGCCATCTTATTCAAAAGCACGATGCCATCTTATCCGAAAGCGCGATGCCATCTTATTCGAAAGCGCGATGCCATCTTAGTGTTCGATGGCATCCAAAAGCACGATGCCATCTTATCCAAAAGCACGATGCCATCTTATCCGAAAGCGCGATGCCATCTTATCCAAAAGCACGATGCCATCTTATCCAAAAGCACGATGCCATCTTATTCGAAAGCGCGATGCCATCTTATTCGAAAGCGCGATGCTATCTTAGTGTTCGATGGCATCCAAAAGCGCGATGCCATCTTATCCGAAAGCGTTATGCCATCTATTTTATTAGAATCA
>CALMST010000148.1 GCA_937872315.1 uncultured Ignavibacteria bacterium
AATACCCAATACCCAATACCCAATACCCAATACCCAATACCCAATACCCAATACCTAATACCTAATACCTAATACTTACTTGACCAAAATCATTTTCCTCAGATCCGACACCGAATTAGCAGTAAGCTTATAAAAATAAACTCCGCTGGTAAGATTATACTGCGCTGCATTGAATGCAACCGAATAATCTCCTGAAGTATAGAATTTATTGTTGATAAGATCCGCTACTACTTTTCCGGTAGCGTCAAATATACTAAGAGTTACATTTGATGATTTATTAAGATTGAATCTGATCTTTGTTTCAGGATTAAAAGGATTCGGATAATTCTGATACAATTCAAAATTATCTGCAATTGAATTATTTTCAGAAATACCAACCGGTTCTAAAACATTCACCTGAAAATTTTCAGCGTAATTCCAGTGATCATTTTTTGAAGTAGTGTCACCATTAGTAGAATTTCCATTTGCAAAAATTGTATCAATGACATTAGGTGTGGACGGCGCAACGTATTTGAATGTAAATTTCAAAGTATCGCCCTGAAACGGAACCGGGTGAGTATGAGTAAGCTCGAAACCTGCTCCTGTAAAAGCTTCCGCTCTCCTTAAATTTGTATCAAGGGAAGATAAATAAACCTCACCAAGACTTGTTGAAATATCACAACCGCCTACGACAGCGGGACCGTTTGCAATTTTCAGAACATAAATAGCAGTATCGTTAGCCCTGACGGATTCGGGTCCTGAGATTACAACTGAAATAGAATCACTTGGTTTGAATGTGTGGCATACACATCCTGTCTCATTGCCGTTCTTCTTTGTCAGTCCCACTATTCCGTCTTTGAAAGCCATAATATTCTGATAGATAAGACCAAAAAATACAATAACAATAAAAGTAATAATAAATTTTTTCATTTTGATTTTAAATTATTAATAAAAATTTTTTTCATGCGCCCGGAAGATAAACTAACACGTAAGTGTTTATTTTTTTATATATGTAAAACGCTCATCCGGATTATTTGATGGTGATATTACCATACTCTCTTTATAGAGATCCCTTATTATATAAATTTCCTTAAAAGCTTCAGAATTTTTATTTTTTCCGGACGTTGAGTTAAGAATAAGTTTGTTTTCAATCAGTTCCCATGAGTTGTATTCCGATTTTGGATTATTAATGGAAACTGCTATGCCTCCATCTGACAATCCGAATCCGGAATTATTTTCTGAACTGACCCATTGTCCTGTCAGGTTTTCCGGGCTGACCTTGACCTTGAATTTTGCCGATTCAAACTGATTCTTATCTACTGATCTGCTTAATGACTGGTATGATTCATTTTCATTTTCTTTATTATCTTTCCCGCAGGAACCAGACAGAAAAACCAATAAAAAAATAATTGAAAGATACTTTATCATTCGTTACGATTTACAGAATTTATATCAAAATATGCAGAATGAATTCTTTTATCAATTGTAAGATAATTACCATTCAATCCGCTTCGCGGATTAATGTTCAATGTGTAATATTACCAATTAGCCGGCGATGCTCTTTTTCGACATTTAAAAAACTGATTCCCGTCGGAGTCTCCACAACCTTATCATGGGACTCCAACGATGTTAATAAGTAATGAGTACTTTTGTTAATATCAGGATTGACAACTGTCAAAAGTTGCCAATCCTTTTTTTTTGTATAAATATAATTGAATCTCTCAGACTGAATACATAATTTAACCGGAAAGTTTTCCAAAAAGAATCAGTCAGATTTTTATTCAATGAAAAAAGTACTTGTCGTAACAGGACCTACTGCATCAGGAAAGACAACTCTCGCAGTGAACTTAGCCGAAGCGCTTAACGGAGAAATTATCTCGGCTGATTCCCGACAGGTTTACAGACACATTCCTATATCAACTTCTCATCCTCCAAAGTCTGATCTGAAAAAAATTAAACACTATTTCATTGATGAACTCGATCCTGAAGAAGAATTCAATGCAGGTGAATTCGGCATCAAAGGCAGAGAGATCATTAAAGATATTTTTAAAAGAAATAAACTACCGATAGTAGCCGGCGGAAGCGGGTTATATATAAGGTCAATCATAGACGGTTTGTTTGAAGAAAAAATTGATTCGGATGAAATCAGAAAAACACTTTATGAAAAACTTGAAATGCATGGTGAAGAATATTTGTATGAAGAATTAAAGAACGTTGATGAAGAGATATATGGTAAGATTCCAAAAGGAAAGATCCGGAGAGTAATAAGAGCTCTGGAAGTATATCATTCTACCGGAAAGAAGATGTCTGAATTTCATAAAGAGAAAGTGGAAATTGATTTTGAACCGGTACTGATCGGAATAATGCATGACAGAAAAGTATTGTATGAGAGGATCAACAGAAGAGTTGATCAGATGCTTGCAGAAGGTCTGATCAAAGAAGTGAAGGATCTAATGGATAAAGGTATGCATTACAAAAAACAATATTCGCTTGATACGGTCGGAGTAAAAGAAGTCATGAAATATTTCGAAGGAGAATACGGTATAGAGGAAATGACAAGGCTGATAAAACAGAATACAAGAAGGTATGCAAAGAGGCAGCTTACATGGTTCAGAAGAGATGAGAGGATCAACTGGATAAACTCTGATGATGAAACTGATGAAAAAGTTTTACTGAAAGAGGCTGTAAAAATTTTCAATCAGCGCAAATAAAGGCTATTTAAAAATTTCAACCTGTTATAAATTTTCTATTCGTAATTAGCAAATAAAATAACTATTTTTATCTGCTTCGAAAAAGTCCCCAATATTTTTTCCTTCTTAAGAAGTAATTCTTAAATTGTATAAATTAATTTTACAAAAAAAAATATGAAAAGATCAATTCTCTTTATGATCATATTGCTTTCATGCAATATTGCTTTTTCACAGCTGGGAAATAATAACATGTATCTTTTGTCAAATCTGAACGATCACGATACGCCTTATTCCGCGGTCTGGGGTTATGTAGCGCCGGACGGAAGGGAATATGCAATACTCGGTTGTTTTGACGGAACATCATTTGTTGACATTACAGATGCGGATAATATTCATCAGGTTGGATTTGTTCCTTCCACAAGTCCCGGCAACGGAAATAATCTCTGGCGTGAGATGAAAACTTATTCTCATTATGCCTATATAGTTTCAGAGGTTACAAACAGCGGCATTCAGATAGTAGATCTTCAGTATCTTCCGGATTCAGTACATTATGTAAAAAAATTCCTCCCGGCAGGTTATTCATCCACCCATTCAATTTCACAATCAGGTCCTTATCTGTATATGAATGGCGCATCAATCGGTCAGGGAATCACATGTTATGATCTTACGGTTGATCCGGAAAATCCTGTAAAGAGAGGCGCTTTTAATAATGAATACGTTCACGATTGCCGGGTATTCAATGATACGATATATGCAGCCAATATTTATTCCGGAAAAGTTTCGATCATTAATGCAGTCAATAAAAATTCAATGAATCTGGTAACCCAGTTTTCAAATCTGCCCGGAGCCGGACCTCATAATACAGCAGTCACTTCTGACAGAAAACATTTACTTGTTACGGATGAGATCGGAACAGCTCCATACAGACTTAAGATCTGGAACATTGAGGATCTTGGAAACATAACTTTTGAATCTGTCTGGCAGCCAACAGGGATTACCACATCTATAGTCCATAATGTAGAAGTTTACGGGCAATATGCATTAGCCGCTCATTATTCAGCAGGTATAAGAATGATCGATATCAGTAATCCGTTTTTACCATCTGAAGTCGCATGGTATGATACATATCCTTCAAACAACAATCAGAGTTATGAAGGCTGCTGGGGAGTTTATATGTTCCCTTCAGGAAAGATCGCATCTTCGGACAGATCGACAGGCTTGTATGTCGTCAGGACTTTTTTTAATGTTAAAACAATTTTTGAAGGGTATTATAATCCATTGTTAAATAATATGAATGCTTCTGATACAGTAAGAGCATACTTAAGATCAGCAAGTTCGCCTTTCAGTATTACAGATTCAGCAGTTGCTGTTGCGGATAATTCTTCATTTAACTGCGAGTTTAAATTTAACAATGCTTATGCGGGGAATTATTATCTTGTCCTCAAGCAAAGAAATTGTCTCGAAACATGGAGCACCGCCGGAGGAATTAATTATGATCCGATGACAATAATGTCTTATGACTTTACGGATTCTGATACAAAAGCATATGGAAATAATATGGTTCAGGTGGATAATGTTCCTTCAGCATTTGCTTTGTACAGCGGAGATGTGAATAATGACGGAACAGTTGAATTGTCTGATCTGGTATTTATTTCCAATGATGCATCGCAGTTTGTAAGCGGATATGAAACTGCCGACCTTACGGGTAATAGCAGTGTAAATCTTGAAGATATGCTTATTGCTTATAATAATGCTTCAGCATTTGCGCAGACAATAAAACCTTAGCCCGGAAATATTTATCTTTTCGGAGAGACAGTACCGGTGAATGGTTTTGATCAGATATCTGATCTGCCGCTGAAAAAATTCAGCTAATGTAATTTATGATAATCGCTTGATTCATTTGTCAATTTTTGTAATATTGAAACTCAAAATTTTAAAACAGAAAAGATCCCCAAAAATCTTTTCAAATGATATAATGTATTCCGGATACTAATTCAATTTGTATTCTTCCCCGGGAATATAAAGCAACAAAAAATCCCCAAGATTTTTTAATTTAATCAGGAGATTAAATGAAATTTTTTTTCATTTTAATTTTCTTATTATCTCTTCACGCATATTCCGATAATAAGAACGCTTATGCCCAAACCAAAATAGATGAAAACTTTGAAGGACCCGAATTCCCGCCGGAGGGTTGGAGTGTAATAAATCAGACACAGTCAAAGGGTGAATGGAAAATTACAGACCGGCTTCCGAGATCAGGAACGCAATGTGTAGTATCAAATTTTACAACGACCGGTTCTGAAAACATACTGGTAACTAAAAGATTCACAGTATCGGAAGGAGATTCACTTGTTTTTTATTTCAGGCAATCTTTCTGGAATAATTATCAGGATACATTTGAAGTGTTTATATCAATTGAAGATTCTCTTTCAATAATGTCCGGTACAAGACTGATCAGTTTAAAAGACAGCATTTCATATCCTGTTCCCTTTAGTTATGAAAGGAAATCCTTAAGTTTAAATGATTTTGCAGGTGAGACCTGCTGGATCGGATTCAGGCATGTCAATCTGGACGGCGATAATATCAGACTCGATGAGATTACTGTTGGTCAGGCAGCATTCAGCGAGGTTGGCGTAACAGGTAATTTATTTCCCGCCGGAAATGTGAGCACCTGTGCCTTTGATTTTTTAATACCAAAAGCAACAATTGAGAATTTTGGGAATTCAGATATTAGCACTCCTTTCAGCATTACATATAAAATTACAGGTGTAACCGAATATACCAGCACTGTCTATGATACCCTGTCAATGGGAAATTCAAAAACCATTTATTTTGATACTCTTTATGCGGATTTACCGGGGACTTGTGAAATTACAATTTTCACGAGTCTTGAAGGAGATCAAAATCCTGGCAATGATACTTTGTATTCTGAGTTTAATATTGTAAATGCAAATTTTGGAGGCGGTCTGATTGTAAATGGTAATTATTATTTTTCCAATTCAAACACCTGTTCGTTTCAGTCACCGTCGTTTCCGGAATTTTGCT
This sequence comes from uncultured Ignavibacteria bacterium, assembly GCA_937872315.1. Lineage (GTDB taxonomy): Bacteria > Bacteroidota > Ignavibacteria > Tepidaquicellales > Tepidaquicellaceae > JAGPCH01. The sequence continues at coordinate 5,715 of CALMST010000148.1, forward strand.
GGAAAGATACTACAGGAAGTACAAGTCTGATTATAAACGGAGAAGATGTATCCGGGGGGTTACTGACCGGAGATACGGATAACGGATATTTTCGTCTTGGAAATATTCTTCCGGATAATGTGAAAATAACTTATTATAAAACTCATTTTGATTCGGTATTCATATCGACAAACGGATTAATAGGATTCAAGAATAATCCGGCTTTAAAGCTGTCCGATCCGGAGCATATAATGGAGCTTATGTCAAAACCCGTTCCGATATTGTCAGCGCTGTGGATGGACATGGATTATGGTAACAGCATATCAGCGGAAAACAGATTGTGCTATAAAGTAGCAGGTAATCAACTTATAATCACATTCAATAAAGTGCCTTTGAGATCAGGCGGAGAGGATGATTATATAAGTTATCAGATAGTTATAGAGACCGGAAATCCGGTAAGTCAGAATTCTAAATTAATATTACAGTATAACAAGGAACAGACCGGAAGATCATTCATTGAAAAATATAACAATGAAAAGCTTCCACTGAATCTTATCGGAATGAAAAATACTTTCAGCAATAATTATTTAATATACAGGGGAAAAGATCCAAATGGTTTAATACAAGCTGGACCGTTTCTTAATTCTTCATTAGCTTTGACAATTGGTACATCGGATACAGCACTGGATAATAAATGTTCGGCTCTGAACATGCGCGTACTGCTTGAAGCCGGATACAATTCGGGTGATACGATTGAAGTATCAATAAGAGATCACATGGCTCCATATAAAATACTTGAATCAAAAAAAATCTATCTGAGCAGTTCGGGAATTATCAATACAGGCTTTACGATACCCATGATGAATTACAGATATTACTTAACTGTGGATCACAGAAATTCATTATACACCTGGAGCAGGGAAAATGGCGAATTATTTTCTGATTATGTACTTGATTATGATTTTACAGCCGGACAGTCAATGGCTTACGGTGGAAATTTAGCCTTGTTCGAAGACAAGACATATATTTACACCGGTGATATTAATAAGGATGATGTAATTGACAGTGATGATCTTATCGGAATATCCAACGGCATCAGCGAATTTTATTTAGGTTATAATACTGAGGATCTGACTCTTGATGGAGTGGTAGATCTTGAAGATCTTGTCTATGCTTACAACAATGTAAAGAATTTCATAATAATCATGGCTCCCTGATCTTCAATATGCGGAATTTAACTATAATCCCGGGAAATTTTATTTTCCGGGATTTTTTTTTGCATTAAGCTGAAATAAAGCCGGTTTTGAAAATTACAAAATTCAATAAAGTATTTATTAATCATTTGAAAACCTTATTTAGAAAAAGTATTTTTGTTTTTATTAATTTTTTATTAGAAAAATGAATTATAATTTTGAAAGTCCTGAATTAAAGGAAACAAGACAGGGATTTGCTGATGCTTTGGTAGATGCCGGAAAAGAAAATGATAACATAGTTGTATTGGGAGGAGATGTATCAGGTTCGGTAAAAACGAATTTATTCCGTGATGCATATCCGGACAGATTTATTTCGGTTGGAGTAGCGGAGCAGGATATGATGGGAACAGCTGCCGGACTGGCACTTGCAGGTAAAATTCCTGTAGCTTCAGCCTACGGTGAATTTGCAACAGGAAGACCTTTTGATCAGATCAGACAGTCAATAGCATACAGTGAAATGAATGTAAAGATATGCGCATCACACTGCGGCATTACAGTTGGTCCTGACGGAGCAACACACCAGTCATTTGAAGATGTGGCGATTATGAGAGTTCTGCCAAATATGAATGTGATAACACCCTGTGATTACAATCAGACATACAGAGCAGTCAGACTGGCCATTGACACAACAGGCCCGTTTTATATAAGGTTTTACAGAGAGAAATCACCAAATTTCACGGATATGAATGCCCCTTTTGAGTTTGGTAAAGCTGATGTTCTTGCTGAAGGTTCGGATGTCACTCTTGTAGCAAGCGGATTAATAGTATGGGAAGCGCTTGTTGCTTCAGAAAAGCTGAAAAAGGAAGGAATAAGTGCAAGAGTACTTAACATGCATACTATCAAGCCTATAGATAAAGATGCTCTTGTAAAGTGCGCAAAAGAGACCGGATTAATTATTACCTGTGAAGATCACCAGTGGCAATGCGGATTATTCGGAGCTGTGGCTGAAGTGCTCGCATTACATCATCCGACCAAAATGGATTACATTGCTATAGATGATACATTTGGAGAAAGCGGTATAATAGCTTCACAGCTGATGAGTAAGTTCAATATTGACAGTGAGGCAATTTACAGAAAAGTAAAGAAACATTTAAAAAAATAGTATCGTAAAGGGGAAAAAATAATTCAGTTTAAATTCAAATGAAAACAGAGAATATAGTTATATCAGAAAATAACGGGGAGATTTCTCCGAAAATAAATTCACATATGGGAAAGAAAATTCTTTTAAGCGCAATTGTTTTATTATTCTTGACTTCGGGTATCTTAATTGGTAAATATTTTTTTAAAGGAAACAATAATGATCTGAACAATTCGGTAGTACAGGTACAGAATTCACTTGAAGAAAACAACAAAAATATTTCAGAGACCAGAGAAACTGCAATTACGAGGACAGTAAAAAAAGTTTCTCCGGCAGTTGTGGGTATAAATGTGGAAGAAGTAAGGGAAGTACAGGATCCTTTTTCTATGTTTAATAATGATCCTTTTTTCAAACAGTTCTTTCAGAACAGGGGACCACAGACCCAGGTTGTAAAAGAACTTGGTTCAGGTTTTATAATTTCTGAAGACGGTTACATACTGACAAATGATCACGTAGCCGGAAATGCCACAAAGATCTCAGTAACAATGACAAACGGTGAAACTGTGGATGCAAAGCTTATCGGATCTGACAGAAATACAGACGTAGCTTTGATAAAAATTGAAAAAAACAATCTTCCGTATGTAAGACTTGGAAATTCAGATGATGTGATAATCGGAGAGTGGGTTGTTGCACTCGGAAATCCTTTCGGACTTTTTGAGATCAACGATAAGCCTACCGTTACTGTAGGAGTGGTAAGCGCTACGGATATGAAAGTAAATGCGGACGGAAACAGAGTATATAAGGATATGATACAGACAGATGCATCAATAAACGCCGGAAATTCCGGTGGTCCGTTATTGAATGCTGATGCTGAAGTAATAGGAATGAACACTATTATTTTTACAGGCGGCGGATACAGCAACGGAAGTATTGGAGTTGGATTTGCAATTTCCATAAACAGGGTAAAGAAAATTATGGAAGAGATAAAAATAAACGGAAAGATAGAGAGGAATTTCAATGTTGGTTTCAGGATTCAGGGTGTGGACGAAAGAATTGCCAAATATTTAAAACTTGAAAAAGCTGAAGGAGTAGTAATTGTGGAAGTTCAGAAAGGCGGAATTTCCGATGAAGCAGGTTTAAAACCTGAAGACGTTGTAATTGAAGCTAACGGTGAAGTCGTAAGAAATGAACGTGATCTGCTGTTTATTGTAAATGATCTGAAGACAGGTGAAATGTTAAAGATGAAAATTATCAGAAACGGATCTGAGAAGGAAATTGAGATTAAATTAGTTGCGGGATAACCGTAGCTCAGGATCAATAAAAAAAAACCTGTTAATAATTAAATTAACAGGTTTTTTTTATATTAAAATAAGTTTGATCTTAATGGAATTTTAAAACCGGTTTATCTTTTGGTTTTTCTTCTTCAGGGCGAATCTCAATATCAGTTTCTGTTTCTTTCATATCCACTTTCATATCTATAATATTGCTTTTTGATTTATCACCCATTTTGGAAGTACCGTTAAATCTTGAACCGGCTTCTGTTATCAGTTCCTCAATAATAATATCTCCGTCTAAAGAACCGGATCTTTTTAATTCAAGTTTATGAGCTTTTACATTCCCTTTTACTGTTCCGTAGATTGTAACATCAACAGCATTTACATTCCCTTCCACAACTCCTTTTTCTCCGATTACAATTCCGCTTTCACCTCTAAGATTTCCAACTATGTGACCATCTATTTTGGTGGTTGACGGAGAAGATAAATTGCCTTCAAATTTACAGCCTTCGCTGATCAATGTTAAAACTCTGTCCTGATTAGTTGTTGTGCTTCTTACAGGTGGTTTGATCTCTTCTCTGTAATTGGTTTCGCTGTATGAATTATCTTTCGGTTTATTAGATTTATTTCCAAACATATTGTTAAGGTTAAATTTCATAAAAGGGTTAATTATTTTATGTAAAATACTAAAAATAATTTTGAAACACAATTAGTGAATCTAATCATTGTTTAAATTCAATCTTGTCCGGGATAATTTATATAAACTACTCTTTATCTGAATATTAAAAAAACTAACCGGCTTAAAATTGCAAAGAACAAGAAACTTCAAAGAAAGCCGTCAGAGAAAAATCTCCTGATTGTTATAAAGATCATTAACCGGAGTTTAGTTTGAAAATCTATTTTTAAAAGCTGATTCCATATTATTATTATAAAATCTATTTTAATTTTTTTTAATAAATTTGTGTACCCAATACCCAATACCCAATACCCAATACCCAATACTAAATACCCAATACTAAATACCATTAAATTTAAAATACAAAAAAAATGAATTTTAATTTAACAGCTGAACATAAACCTGAAAAAAAAACAGATCAATCCCTGTATATAAAGATCTCAGGTTTTTTACCGCTTTTAA
>CALMST010000149.1 GCA_937872315.1 uncultured Ignavibacteria bacterium
GGTGATTTATAAAACATTTTGATTACATCGGATTTGGATTTTAAAATTCTGGATTTGGAATTTCGGAATTGGGTTTTAACTATTCTTCCGGCAGCCTGAAATTTAATAAAAGTTTCGCTTTCGATTTGAGTTAGATAATCACATCCTGCAAATGCAGAAGAATTAAGAAAATATATGCGGATAAAACGTTTCTGAAATAATTCTTATAACACATTAATGTTCATTTTTAAGAAAAGCTTAAGGAATAAATGACGGTAATTTACTTAAGGTGAATGCTTATAATAAACTGTAATTGATTAAAATTTTTTTGCCAAGAAGTAGCACAAATTATCACGAATAAAATATTCTGCAAATAAAAATTTTTTACTGATCTGTGAAAATCCGTGTTAATCTGCGGCGTAATGGCAGTTTCAGAATTAGCCGGTAAACTTTAGTAAATTGAAAATTAAAATTTATTCCAGTTCCTTCATTTTCTCGATCAGCCATTGTTTATTTACCACAAGGTCGCCGATAAGATCCTTTTTCAGTTTGCCGATGTCTGAATTGTCATCCGAGGATCTTATCTTAAAAAGGGCATTAGTATAGTTAAGAAATTTAACATTGCTTTTCTTATAGCTTTCCGAAACCGATTTGTTCCTGGCGAGAAAATGCTTCTGCGCATCATTCAGGTAAAGGAACATTTCGAGATCATTTTTTTCATAGCTGATTATTATCTGAAGATTTTTGAGTATATACTTCAATTGAAAAGTATCGATACTTATCTTATTGGTATATTCAAGAGCTTTATCAAATACATTTCCGGAATAGTAAAAAAAAGCAAGGCTGTAGTGCATAAAATTTTCTTTAAGTTCCTCGTCAATTTTCGGAAGGAATTCCTTTATCTGTCTTTCAATGAATTCAGGTTTTTTCAGATAAGCGGCAGTTTTGACAGAAAGAAGGTACAGGGAAGGAATGACCTTGCCGTCAGCTGATTTGTAAATTTTCTTACCAATAAGCTGATCTATAATTTCGAAAAGCTCCTGATATTTATTGATATTCATGATATCCTTACAGTTGTCAAGCGCGCTGCCAAGGTTAGCATAAAGTCCTCTGAGAGCTGATTCGGAAATGAATTTACTTTTTTCAAAAAGCGTATTTTTGAAATCCATATAATACTCAATGCTTTGGGGATTCAGATAGGATCTCATTAATTTGAAATAAATAAACGCAGGAATATATTTATTTTGGGATCTTCCGATCAGTGATTCCAGAAGATCTTCAAGACCGGAAGAATTAAAAACAGTTTCTGCAAAAAGTTTTATGAATTCATTATCCGGCTTCTCGTTATATTCAGTTTCCTCTATATACAGGCTGTTATATTTATTCCCGAATTTTGCCATAAAGTCAAAGATAAACAATTCTTCAGTGTCTGTCGCAAAAAGCTTTGTTCTGATCCTGGGATTGTAAGCTTCGACCTCGAAACGGATCTCCCTGATGCCGATATAATCTTCATAATAATAATCGTGATATTTAGAGGATTCGAAATGGGTTTTTTCGATCGAGTTATATTTGTTCATGAAAATATTTACCAGACCTTTATTGCTCAGCATTCTCAGAAGATTTTTCTGCTGCTGCATTTCATCCGAATTCATGGCTTCCGTCTTCAGAAACTGTTCTGAAAGTTTTGTGATATCATAAATAATGTTTTTCAGAAAACCGTAATTGTAGGGCTTTTCCGGAAATAATTTTTTCCAGATCCTTTCCTTTTCAAGACTTTTATCCTCAAAATCCGGAGCGGATTTTTTTATCACATTAAAAAATCCGACAGTATTCTTTTTTGTATTGAAATAAGGTGACAACAGAAATGCCTCAAAACGTTTCAGTTCATCCTTATCAAGTGATCTCATTATCTCAAGAAAAGCAGTTTTATGCATAAAATTTTAGTGTATGAAATTCAGGGTTCAGAATATAAAATATCTTTAAAATAGAGAGAATTTCAAAATTATGATACATAAATATGAAAATGAAAAGGTGTATTTCAGGAAAAACTTTCTTTGCCTGCAAGCTTTATTGGGGTTATTTTTGAAAAGTTTATAAAATGACCCGGTCAGCTAACTGCAGATAACTGATCACTAAAGGCATCACCGGTATGCCGGTCATCTAAATTTAATTTAAAAATAAAATTTAAAAAAATGAATATAAGAAGAATCATTAAGTTTTCACTGGCTATACTAATTATCAGTCAGAATTTATTTTCACAAAGTTTGCTAAAAGAGGATTTCAATTATTCGGTACTTGACAGTCTTGAAAACTCGGGAGGCTGGATCAGAGAAGGATTGAATTCCATCTACAATGTTAAGGTGGTATCTCCTGGTCTGTCATATGCGGGATATATAGGATCGGGGATAGGGAACTCTGCATTTTTTTCAAATATTAATGAAGGTGACAATCTCAGTCATTATTTTACTCTTCAAAACTCAGGTTCGTTATATGCATCCTGTCTGATCCGGGTTGACAGCTTTACCGCAACAGCTACAAGCGGTTTTAATATAGCTTTCAATCAGGGTACAGGAGGTACTTACACTAATACAACTCTAAACATAAAAAGACTGTCAGCAACAACTTTTAATTTTGGTATAGGAAAAACCTCTTCACCTTCTTATTCTTCAAATACCTACAATACAAATACAACTTATCTGGCTGTAATAAAATATACTTTTGTGAACGGGGATAATAATGACAGTGTAAAAATGTACATATTCAATGCAGGTGTTCCCGCGACCGAACCATCCGTACCGACTGCTTACAATATCAGCGGCGTTGATATTGCTAATATAGGTTCCGTTGTGCTTACGAATGGTTATGCTCAGGGTAACGGATTAAAGTCATCATCAGCAAAAGTGGACGGGATAAGAGTAGGCACTACATGGACGAATACGGTTTTGCAGCAGATAAATGTCCAGCTTAATCTGAAAGTCCTTTTACAGGGATTTTATAACAATTCGTTAAATACCATGGTCAGGGATACCGCAAGAGTATATCTCAGATCGAAAAACGCTCCTTACCAGATCGCGGATTCTTCCAAAGCGTTCCTTGATGCTAACGGAAACGGAAGCTATGTTTTTACAAGAGTAAGCAACTTTGAAGGTTATTATCTTGATGTAAGACACAGAAATTCAATAGAAACCTGGAGCTACATACCTAGACAATTCTCAAACAATCTGCTGAGTTTTGATTTCACGCAGTCTGCCGGTTCTGCTTACGGCGGCAACCAGATCCAGTCCGGATTTAAATACTGCATTTACGGTGGGGATGATAACAGGGACGGGACTGTTGACCTGACGGATGTGGTGCTTGTTTCAAATGCCGCCACAACATTTACCAACGGATATGTACAGTCAGATATGAACGGTGATAATATCACGGATCTGACTGATCTTGTGATGACTTCAAATAATGCGGGTGAGTTTGTACATAAGATCAAACCGTGACGGAATGTTAAATCTTTTGCAGATTGCGTAAATTAGAAAAAGTAAATTTAATGATAGACAAAATAAATAGTAATGATCACTAATTAAAATTTACAGGTTTTTAATTCAAAATTACATTAAGGATCATTTAAGAGATAAATAGTTTATAAATGTTATGAATATCCGGAAAAATATTGATTCGGAAGTGTATATGTAAATCGCTTTTACTACGGTATTGTTTTTGTTTATTTTGCGGTTGTCTGGTGTAAAATTCAAATATGAAATAGAAATTTAAAATAATTGTATACAATAAGTTATTTATTTTTAGTTGAAAATGTTTAAAAACGGGTAATAATTAAAAGATTCAATTTTTTCTGTATAAAAACTTATAATAGTATTTGTTTTATAAATAAATTTTATTATGTTTGTATTAGTCGACGCCAGTCGGCTATTGTTCTTTCATATTTGTTCTTCCTTTAATTAAACCCTGTATATTTTATCATACAGGGTTTTTTGTTTTATAGATAAGACCCCATGTATAATCTGTAATATATATGCCCGTCATGGAATTCTGAAAAATTCTTATATAAAAAATAATTTAAAATTTTCTTAAGGTATTCAATGGTTTTATTTAATTGTCAGGAAGCAAACAGATACACCATGAAAAAACGGTGACATTTTTACATACAATATTATTTTAGATAAATTCAAAAAACTTAATAATTTATTTTAAATTCCATTTGAACTAATATTCATTTTAAGTATATTTGTAAAATATGAATCAAATTTTTTAAACCAATCTATTTTAAATAATAAATATTCATGGCGGTAAACGAAATTAACAAAGGTAAGATTGTTCAGATAATCGGACCAGTACTAGATATTGACTTCAGCGGAGGAACTCTCCCTGCTATAAATAACGCAATCGAGATTACAAGAAAAAACAGTGAAGGAAAAGATGAAATTCTTATTACTGAAGTTCAGCAGCATTTAGGTGAATCAAGAGTAAGAACTGTGGCGATGGATTCTACGGACGGACTGGTAAGAGGCATGGAAAGTATAGACACAGGTCAGCCGATTTCAATTCCTGTAGGACCTGAAGTGTTAGGCAGACTTATAAATGTTACCGGCGGCACTATAGACGGTAAAGGACCCATAAATTCAGATCTTAAATATCCAATTCACAGACCGGCGCCAAAGTTCAATGAACTATCCACCAAGAAAGAAATGTTTGAAACCGGGATCAAGGTAATCGATCTTCTTGAACCTTATACCAAGGGCGGAAAGACAGGTTTATTTGGCGGTGCGGGTGTAGGTAAAACAGTTATTATTCAGGAATTAATTCACAATATTGCAAAGCATCACGGAGGATATTCCGTATTTGCGGGAGTAGGTGAAAGAACAAGAGAAGGAAATGATCTTTATCTTGAGATGGAAGAATCCGGTGTGTTGAAAAATACCGCACTTGTTTTCGGACAGATGAACGAGCCTCCGGGAGCAAGACAAAGAGTGGGATTAACAGGTCTTGCTATCTCCGAATATTTCAGGGATCAGGGAAAAGATGTGTTGTTGTTCGTAGATAATATTTTCAGATTTACACAGGCGGGTTCAGAAGTATCGGCTCTGCTCGGCAGAATGCCTTCCGCAGTGGGTTATCAGCCGACACTTGCTTCGGAGATGGGCGCTTTACAGGAGAGAATCACATCTACTAAAACAGGTTCCATTACGTCTATCCAGGCTATTTATGTTCCTGCCGATGACTATACCGATCCGGCTCCGGCTACCACTTTTGCTCACCTTGACGCTACAACAGAGCTTTCAAGAAAAATTTCCGAGCTTGGTATTTATCCGGCTGTGGATCCTCTGACATCTACTTCAAGGATTCTTGATCCGTTAATTGTCGGTGATGAACATTATGATACAGCGCAGGGAGTAAAGAAAATTTTACAGACATACAAAGATCTTCAGGATATTATTAATATTCTCGGAATTGATGAATTGTCAGACGAAGATAAACTGACAGTTGCAAGAGCAAGAAAGATACAGAAATTCCTCTCGCAGCCGTTCTTTGTTGCAGAGCAGTTTACAAATCTTCCCGGAAAATATGTTAAGCTTGAAGATACTATAAAAGGATTCAAAGGTATTATTAATGGCGAATATGATGATCTACCGGAGAACGCATTCTATCTTGTGGGAACAATCGAAGAAGCAATTGAGAAAGCTAAAAAACTTTCCGAATAAAATTTATAAAAATTGGAAAACAGTTTTAATCTTGAAATAATAAGTCCGGTAGTAACTGTGTTCAGCGGTGAAGTAAATTCAGTCACAGTACCCGGTACATCAGGCAGCTTCCAGGTTTTAAAGAATCATGCAGCTTTGGTTTCTTCAGTGGAAGTAGGCATGGTAAAGATAAATAAAGGCTCGGAAGTTATTGAATATTCCACCAGCGGTGGTTTGTTTGAAGTAAAGAACAATAAAGCCATTCTTCTTGCCGAATCGATTGAATCAAAAGAGGAAATTGATCTGGAAAGAGCAAGACAATCAAAAGCCAGAGCCGAACAGATACTGAAAATTGCCGAGGCACGTGAAGATGAAAAGCTTGAAGCAAGAGAAGCTCTTCAGCGAGCTGTAAACAGAATAAAATTAGCGGAAAGAAAAAATTAAATAAGTAGGGACCGTAGCTCAGCGGTAGAGCAACTGCCTTTTAAGCCGTAGGTCGATGGTTCGAATCCATCCGGTCTCACAAAAAGAAAGCTCTGATCTTTTAAGATCAGGGCTTTTTCTTTTAATCGCTAAGGGTTAAATTTCCCGCTGCTTTCCGCGAAAGAATAAATAATAGTTAATCAAGATACCTCCATATATTTCCAAAACATTTAATAAAAATATAGATTAGATTTCAACTTTACCCGGATTTACGTTCTATCTTTTGAACAATCGAAAAAGAACTAAAAAAAATCGCCCACTGGTAATATTTATTCATTCGTTTTGGCTGTAAAAATTTCAACTCACAGTCCGTCAGAAAAGCTCTGACGGACGGCTCAGATAATAAATTTTTGCTTCTCTCCAATTTTCTGAAATAATTTATCACAGGTGGGATATTTCATAATACACATTTAAGACATCAATTGTTTATTGTGATATCTAATATTATAATTAAATTTATTTTGTATACTACTAAGATACCTCACTGCATGTTGCGAAGTTATTCATTTCCTGAAATATTTTAATTATAAAATTGATTTTTATTAATTCAATGCTTCATTCCAGATCTTATCCGGAACCAAAAACTCTAAACCTAAATAAATTTTATTTATCATTTCCGCGTACTTAACGTTGTATTCCGTAGGAATGGCAAGATAAGGTTCCTTTCTTTTTTCAGCAATTTCTTCTTCGGAATATTCTTTCCCGCTGTATTGCAAAAAATTCTCCTTCGTCTTTTCAAAATAAATAGTCATATTCAATAAAGAACTATTCCCTTTAAAATCCTCGGACTTAAGTTCCTGAGAATTAGTTTTGTATATTCCGCTTTTGTTAAGCAGATTGTTAAATTTATTTAAAGACTTTCTGTTTGTCTGAAATTCGTATTCATTTACTTTGCCTGATTTAAAATATTCAAGTTTTCCCTCACCTGCCCTGTTGAGAGAAATAATATAGTATTTCTTTAATTCAGGGGAGTTTTCCCCGTTAGAATTGTAGTATACTATCCTTGTCCAATCATTTTGAGCATAATTGTTTGAAAAGGATGCAAAAGTAAAAAGACAGATCAAAAGTAAAATTAGTTTTATCATTTTTAATATTTTTTGAATGTAAATTAATAAAAATTTATTAATATATTAATTCAACTATCATTCTTAGAAAAATTGGTAAAGCAATAACTTCCTTTCTGAAATAAAAAATCATTGACACTTAAAATTATCCTAACTAATTTTGCATAAATTAAATAAAAAGCATATTTAGGATTTTTACGCACTTCGAATAAATACTTTAAGGCCTTATTAAAACTCCATTCTGTATTTTGTGAGTTGCAAAAATGTGAAGCTTTATGATATACCTTTTAATAAAATTCTAACACCTAAAACACAATTAAAAAGAAAGGGGTAAAAATGAAACAAATTACCAAACTGATGCTTATTTTATTAAGCATTTTTGCAATTTCACTAGATGTTTCCGCTCAGTATCAGACAGGTGATGTCTTTGTTGCTGTTGGAAACGGTCAGGTACAATGGAGACAACCTGACGGTACTTTAGTTCAGACACTGAATACCGGACAGGGCGGCTATACAACAGGTATGGCATTGGACACAGGAAATAATCTTTATGTTACAAATTTTTCCGCAAGTACAGTTTCTAAATTTGATGACAGCGGTAATCTGATAGGATTATTCGGAAGCGGATATTCCACTCCGGAATCTATTGTTTTTGATAATCAGAGTAATGTCTATGTCGGAAATCTTGGAAACGGAATAAGGAAATTTGATTATAACGGAAATTTTCTTGGTACAGTCGGACCCGGAACTGACTTTTTTGACCTTCAGGCAGATCAGTGTACTGCTTTAATTACTCACGAAGGATCTGTTATCAACAGGCATGATCTTTGTACAAATACTCCACTGACTGATTTTGCAACAGGTATCTCAGGAAATGCTTATGCATTAAGGATCAGAACAAACGGAGAAGTATTGCTTGCAGACGGAGGAGTTATCAGAAGATTTAATTCTGCCGGAGCGGAAATCCAGACCTATGATGCAACAGGTGAGAATTCATGGTTTGCTCTGAATCTTGATCCGGACGGTACATCTTTCTGGAGCGCAGATTTCAGTACTTCAAATGTTTACAGAATTGACATTGCCACTGGATCTGTAATTACATCTTTTAATACCGGTACAGGAAGCTCTTCTGTATTCGGATTAGCTGTAGCAGGTGAGATCACTGTAGCAACTCAGTTATTTATTACTCTTACACCACATGATGCCACAAATCCTATCAATACACAGCACTGTGTCACTGCTACTGTAGTGGATCAGTTCAATGTACCTCAGGCAGGTGTAAACGTTAGTTTCGTTGTGACCGGAGTAAACGGTGTATTAAACGGAAACGGTCAGACTAACGGTTCTGGTCAGGTTCAATACTGTTATGTCGGTACAGCAGCCGGAAGAGATACAATAACAGGAAGAATCGGTACTACAGCAACAACAGATGTTGCCTATAAAACCTGGACAGATGATCCGCTACCTGTTGAGCTTGTATCATTCACTTCAATTATCAATAATCAGAATGTAACTCTGAACTGGTCAACAGCTTCGGAATTGAATAATTCAGGATTTGATATTGAAAGATCAGCTGTGGAAGGACAATGGACAAAAGTCGGAAATGTTCAGGGTAATGGAACTACAAATGAGGTCATGAACTATCAGTTCACTGACAGAAATGTAACTTCCGGAACTTATAATTACAGACTGAAACAAATTGATTTCAACGGTAACTTTGAATATTTCAATCTGAGCGATGAAATAATCGTAGGTGTACCAAATAATTTCAGTTTGTCACAGAACTATCCGAATCCGTTTAATCCTACAACTAAAATTGACTTCCAGTTACCTTCTGACGGTAATGTAAAAATTACTGTTTATGATAACAGCGGTAAGTTAGTTTCAGAACTGGTCAACGGATATAAAACAGCAGGTTATCATACAGTAACTTTCGATGCTGCTAATATTTCAAGTGGTGTTTATTTCTATAAACTTGAATCAGGCAATTTCAGTAAAGTTATGAAGATGACTGTTCTTAAATAAGAACTTATATTAAAATATTTTTTATAAAAGGCAGGTTGAAGAAACCTGCCTTTTTTTATTATTACATTCAATTTTATTCAATTGTATGTTAGTTTAAAGGAAGTTAACAATTAAATAAAATCATTGCCTCAGATAATATCAGTATCTAAAATAGATCTTCCATATAAGGTCAGTCAGAATAAGTTAAAAGATTTTTCCCGCAGTATTTTTTCAAAAAAATTCAAAGACATTGACCGTCTGCTTAAGTCTTTTGACAATTCCAGAATAAAAAGCAGAAATCTTTGTGTTCCGCTTGATTTTTTTTCATTGAATAGGTCTTTCAGCGAAAAAAATAAAATTTATATAAAAGATTCGCTGAAGTATTCAATTGAAGCAATCAGTAAAATACTTGATAAAACTTCCATCAGAAAAGAACAGCTCACCGATCTTGTTTTTATATCATCTACCGGCATTTCCACTCCGGGACTGGATGCATTAATTATTAATGAAATGCGCTTGGATCCGAACATTAACAGATTACCGGTCTGGGGATTAGGATGCGCAGGCGGTACGGCAGGTATCGCAAAAGCAAATGTAATTGCCAGAGCTGATCCGGAATCACTTGTTATGGTTATATGCTGTGAATTATGTTCGCTGACATTTCTGAATGAAGATCTTTCAAAGAGTAATTTCATAGCGACAAGTTTATTCTCTGACGGCATAGCCGCGGTTCTGATAGCAGGCGATAAATTTAAATCCAAAAAGAAGAATATTAATAAACTGGAAATTGTCGATTCTCAGAGCAGACTTTATTACGATTCTCTAGGTGTAATGGGCTGGGATCTCAATAAAGACGGATTGAAAGTGATATTTTCAAGAGACATTCCGACTATAGTAAATAGAAGTGTTAAAAAAGATATACTGGGATTTCTTAAAAAAAACAATCTGAAATTAAAAGATATAAAAAGTTTTATAACTCATCCGGGTGGTGTAAAAGTTATAAATGCATATACAGAAGCATTGGGTTTAAATGCCGGAATGATGGATAATACATTTTCAATTCTTGAAGAATATGGTAATATGTCCAGCGCAACAGTAATTTATGTGCTTGAAAAATTCATGGAAAAGAAAATGGAACCGGGATATGGTTTGATAATGTCTCTTGGACCGGGATTCTCCAGTGAACTGGTTCTTGTTAATAATGGTATTGGGTATTGAGTATTG
>CALMST010000150.1 GCA_937872315.1 uncultured Ignavibacteria bacterium
ACTAAAATAAGTTAAATTATAAAAGGTAATCAATTCGTTGATTACCTTTTTAATTATCTGACTTTACTTTTTTATTTCAGATTTAAATAAGTATTTTTAGATAAATTTCCATTATATATTTTAACCGATTAAAATAAAATAATTTTAAAATGAAACTTGCAATCAACATAGACCATATTGCAACGATCCGTGAAGCGAGAGGGGAGAATGAACCTGATCCCGTCATAGCTGCGGGCATTTGTGAACTAGCCGGTGCTGCCGGAATAGTTTGCCATTTAAGGGAAGACAGAAGACATATAAATGACAGAGATCTGAGATTAATCAGAGAAGTCGTTAAAACAAAACTCGATCTTGAAATGGCAGCTACTGATGAAATGCTGAAAATTGCTGTGGAAACTCTGCCGGAAATTGTAACTCTCGTTCCGGAAAAAAGACAGGAGCTTACCACTGAAGGAGGTCTGAATATTTCCGCTGATAAAAGCAGATTTGAAAATATTATATCAGAACTGCATTCGAAAGACATTCTTGTAAGTCTGTTTATTGATCCTGATCCGGCAAGTGTAGACATGGCATTTGAAATAAAAGCAGATATCATAGAAATTCATACAGGTAAATATGCCAATGTGAGATCGGAGAAAGACATTCTGACAGAGCTAAGTAAAATTGCCGTTACTTCAGGATTAGCTTCTGAACTGGGAATGATTGTAACAGCAGGACATGGTTTAAATTATCAGAATGTTCTTCCGGTTGCCGCTATATCCGAAATCAGTGAAATAAGTATCGGACATTCCATAATATCCAGAGCAGTATTTACCGGACTTGAAAGAGCAGTTAAAGAAATGCTCGATCTTTTAAATCTCAAAAAATAATATTAGTAATTTGATCGAACTGAAAGTAACAGGTTTAGTAAAGATATATAAGAAAAGGGCAGTAGTGAATAATGTCTCTCTTAAATTAAAGCAAGGTGAAATTGTTGGTTTGCTGGGTCCAAACGGAGCAGGTAAGACAACTACATTTTACATGATCTCGGGAATGATAAAGCCGGATGAAGGTGAAATAGAGTTTGAAAGAGAGAATATTACCAAACTTCCAATGTATAAAAGAGCCAGGACAGGGATAGGTTATTTACCACAGGAAGCTTCTGTTTTCAGAAAATTAACTGTCAGGGAAAACATCCTGTCAATACTGCAGTTCATGAAACTCACTAAAAATGAAATGGAAGAGAAATGTGAAAGTCTCATGAAAGAATTTCATATTGATAAATTAAGGGATTCTTATGGCTATGTATTATCCGGTGGTGAAAGAAGAAGAACTGAAATAGCAAGATGTCTGGCGTCAGATCCCAAATTTATTCTGCTCGATGAACCATTTGCCGGAATAGATCCTATAGCTTCAGAAGAGATAATGAAAATTATCGGTACTCTTAAAAAAAGAGGGATCGGAATTCTGATCACTGACCATAATGTTCACGAAACGTTATCTATAGTTGACAGAGCTTATATTCTTATAGACGGTAAGATATTCAGATCCGGTAATGCTCTTGAACTGGCTAATGATGAAATGGTAAAGAAATTCTATCTTGGACAGAATTTTAATCTAGACAGATATTTGTTAAAGGATCAGCAATGATAAATTATTTATCTGATTTTACTTTTGTGTCTTTGGGACTGCTTTTATTTGTTGAAGTATCCGGTCCGGTATCAGCTGTTGTGGTCCCGGCAGATGGCTTATCTACTTTACCCGCAGATTCTTTTTTTCCGGTTTCAGCAGATCCTGTTTCATTGGTTTCAGATTTTGCCGTTGCAGGTGATGATGCAGATTTATCTGCAGGTTTATTTTTATAATCTGTGAGATAAAATCCGCTCCCTTTAAAAATCAATCCGCTCCCGGTTCCTATCAATCTTCTGAGAGTATCTTTTCCGCATTCTGGGCATTTAGTCAGTTTGTCATCTTTCATCGACTGATAAATTTCGAAGAGATGATCGCAGTTATCACATTTATATTCGTATGTCGGCATTTATTATATATTTAAAAATTCTTTTTTTGCTTTATCATATTCTTCCTGTGAAATAAGTCCTTCATCCAGTGCTTCTTTATATTCCTTTAGTTTTGATTTGGAAACTTTCACATTGTTTTTAATTTGCGGGATTTCATCAGTTACGCCCGCGAGTTCATCAGAGTCGGAAAGTATTTCCTGTACTTTAAGAACTCTTTTGTTCCCGTCACCAATCAACATTGATATCTCATTCGGATAGTGTTTGTAATTAATCACTTTAGCAGTAAAATCAGCTTTTTCATTTAAACTGATCTTGTCTTCAATTTCTTTTGACAGGTTTCTTAATATTTTATACTGATAAGTCTCAACTTTCTTTTTTGCATCACCTGAGATCTCAAATTCAGTCGGTTTATAGATCTCATCATAATAATATTCATAAATGGAAAGCATTTCAGCGAGTTTGTTAGCTTTAAAAAACTTATTCTGAATATCTTCTGCATCTTTTAAGATCCTGTATCTCAAAGCATCTTTACCCTGCTCTTCAAAAAGTCTGTTTATTAATCTTGATTCAATTCCAAGCTGCTCAACTCTTTTTACGGTAATTCCTTCCTGCTTTGTATATTTATAAATTGCTTTCGATGATTCTGTTTCCGGAATTACATCAAACACACCGAAAATGAGCCCGAGAAGATAAGCCTTGTAGGCTTCATCAAGTCTAACTCTTTCTTCATCATTCAAGGGGATAATGTCATGATAAATAAAATGATTCTTGTTAATATGCAGATCCACATTATGGTTTTGTGAAAGTTGTTTATAATATGGTTTCATTTCTTCTGCTA
Organism: uncultured Ignavibacteria bacterium; assembly: GCA_937872315.1. Taxonomy (GTDB): domain Bacteria; phylum Bacteroidota; class Ignavibacteria; order Tepidaquicellales; family Tepidaquicellaceae; genus JAGPCH01. Next base: position 2,836 of record CALMST010000150.1, read on the forward strand.
TCGTATATGAGTAAAAGAAAGGAAGACCTGCCCATTCCGAATAAAAAGTGATTGAAGAGTTATCCGCAGAATCTTTAAACTCGACATTTGCGCCTGCTATAGACTGGATCAATGTCTGGAATTTTTTGAATGAAGGAGTATTTGTCTTTATACCAACATAATATTTTTTCGCGGATTCATCAAGCTTGAAACTTCCCGGGATCTCTCTTGTACGCAGCCATGGAAATGCCTGATTAAACATTCCCCGGATCTTGGATTCGCTTCTTATGGCATCCTTGTCAAAAAGAATATCAGTGATATTATAATCCTCTCTTATTCCGTCAAACTGCTTTTTGGCAAATGCAAGCATTTTATTTTCTATAAGCTGCGCATCACGTTCTCTGAGAATATTTACTATGTCAGTAACATCGGAAGCTCCAAGATCTTTTAAAAGTTTGTTTGAAAGATTTTTAATGTTCTCCTGCGCTTTCTGACCTGTACCTATGTATCTTACATAATATTCATTGCTGACTTCATCGGGTTCATAAACCATCATATTAAAACTTGTTTCATGCTTCTGAATAAAATATTTATATTTTTTCTGAAAGTTATTTTTTAAAACGCCAAGATTACCGGTTAACTTATTAAGATCTGAGATCAGACCGGTAGATAGAATTTTGTCATTAACTGTCTTCTCTCTTGTCTCTATCAATGACAATATTCTCAAAGCTATTTCTCTGGCGTAGTATCTGGATTTTAATTTTATAAGAGCATTATAATACTCTTCCATGACGGAAAGAACTTTCTCGAGTGAGCCCTGCATTGCGGATTTTCTGAGAACATTTATCTTGGATCTTGATTCGTCTTCTTTTAATTCCTGAAATCTCCTTCTGAATTCGGCATCAAGCTTTGTGACAGTTGACTGAAGATCTTTTATTTCTTTTTCATATTTCGGGATGTAATCAAAATTTCCGTCAGTAAGTACAAACTGTAAACGCTTTAAAAGATTAATCGCATAGAATACGCCACGTGTAGAATCATTAACAAGAGCATTTATCTTTCTTTCAAGATTACCGATTACATTTCTGTCCCTGTCTCCGATTATGGTCTGAATATTCTTTGTTCTGTTTGAGAATATCTGAGAAAGATACATTCCCTGTCTGTTAATATCGCTATCATCCTTGAAATTTGTATCAAATTTCATTTTTTCATTCAGAAGATATGAAGACCAGTTGCTTCCGCGTTTACCGCTTATCAGATCATTCTGCAGAGTTGTCAGAAAGGATTTTATGTTTGACTGGATCGAAGTTTTTTCTCCGCTTTTATATAATGAATCAAGAAGCTGGAATTTATTTTTTGATTCAAGCAATCCTAATTCAGGAAGAAACTCCTTTACAAGATAATTATCAACTTCACTCTGCGAACCTTCGGCATAGGTGAGATAATAATTTATTATATCCTCACACAATTTGTAAGCGCAGGAAATAATGATCCTGTCAACAGGTATCGAGATTGTAGCCTGACCAAGAGTTGAATATTTTCTAGAATATGTATTATCAGTAACAGAATTATCATCAGGCCAGAGTCTTTGTTTATATTGAACAAGATTAACTCTTACACCTCTTTTGTAGTTTGCAAAATCCGAATTTGAAAAATCCTGAAAAATCGTATCCGCCAGCATTTTGTATATATCTCTGTTATTCTGATCTGACAGGGAAAGGTTCTTGGAATTTTCACCGTCAATAATATATGTGTCGTCAAATACACCTGGCTGGAAAATATGTGGTTCATTCTTTTTCCAGGAAACCTCAAATGTATTCTTTAAATTATAATATTCAAATTCCTTTAAAGCTGCATATCCGTTTGCAAAGACCCTTTCTTTTCCGTATGCCTGATATACTTTAGGAAGGACAACATAGCAAGTGGAAACAGCCTGATTCCTGAATATACTTCTGATAAGAAATCCCATGTCCAGCAGCATTCCTGAACCAGTTCCGCCGCTGACGGATGTGATTACATAAACATTTATCTTATCCGTATTTACATTTTTTATCTTATGTATATCCTTTACACGGTTAATAGATCTCGAATCAGTAATCCTTGATTTTGCTGCTGTAAGCTTTGCAACTATTTCATCATAATTATGAAAATAAGCAAGTCTGGCAGCCGGTCTTATCTGTCCGGCACCGGTGTTCATTGTTCCAAGTTTGGCTATTTCACCGGTAGTACTCAGCCATTCTTTTATATGGGGGACATCCTGAATTCTGTATATATAATCTGAAGGATTTACCGGATGAAAAATTTTTTCTGAAGGCTGAAAGTCTATCTCATTTATTAAATAATCTCTCTCTCTGGCGATACCGCTTTCTTCTGATGGAGCATTATCCGTATCAATGTATAGGTATGACAGTATTGGGAAATCATTTATTGAACCGTATTTTTCAACAAACTGTCTTCGGATCCTTAATAACACTTCTTTACCTGTTCCGCCAAGGCCGATCAATATAGTCGGCATTAATTCCTGAGTCTTGAGCTCAAGTTTTTCTTTGGCAGAAATATCCAGTATCATATTACTGTCAGCTGCTTCGTTTTCGTTACTTAAATTTATTTTACCTTCCATTTCTGAATATGATTTATAAATATTCTGATCAATGTTTCTTTTTCATTTTAATGAAAACAATTACAATTATAATTCAACGACACTTTCTCCGCCATCAAGATTTATGACATTTCCCGTCATCCAGTGTGAATCCTGTTTATAATTATCTACTACAAACAACGCTACTTCTTCAGGTGTGGTTAATCTGTGAACAGGGTTTCTCTGTATTGCATTATCAATTATATTCTTGCTTTTCGGAATTTTACTTAATGCAGGGGTTTCGGTGACACCGGCTCTTATTGAATTGGCAGAAATACCAAATCTTCCCAGTTCCATTGCAAGCTGTCTGATGTATGATTCCATACAGGCTTTAGCGGCAGATACAGCTCCGTAAAATTCGATCTGTCTCTGACCACCGGAAGATGTCATGCCATATATTTTTCCGCCTCTTACCATGAGTTTTCTGTTTACGATCTCCTGTGTCCAGTAAACTAGACTGTTTGCCATTACATCGAGGGTCATTTCAATTTGTTTCTGATTGATCTCTTCGGCAGGATCATCAGCAATGAATAATTTCAAAGTTCCAAACGCAAGGGAATGAAGGAAAACTTTAATGGTTGAGCCTTCATTTTCAGATAAGATCTTTTCTACCTGATCCATTACATTTGTACGGTTTTTCGGATCGGCTGCATTAACATTGAAAAAATGAGCTTCCGCACCTGCTGCCTTTATATCGGATATCAGTTTTTCCACATCAGGCATTGTAGTGGATCTGTCTAAATGAACTCCGATTATATTTACTCCGTCTTTTGCAAGCGCAAGTGATATTGCTTTTCCAAAACCACTCGAGGCTCCGAGAATTAATGCATAATATTTACTCATAAAAAATATCTGTGATATAGTTTAATAAAATGTTTAGAAAAACCGATTTTTTTAAAAAATTACTTGGATTTGATAGCAATTATAGTCATAATCAAACTTATTATAAATAGAAAAATCACAACGATCATAAAGGAAGCTGCGGTCCAGAAACCAGCTACAAGCCCCCATATTATGAAAATCCAGATAAGAGTAACAATAAAGAATAAGTTCCAGCTAAGCAGTAGCGACTGGCGGGTTGATTTTTTTTTATGAAAAGTTTTAAAGAGTGTAATTACAAAAATATAAAAGAATAAAGCAAGACCCAATACTGATAGCAGTATGTAAATGAATAGTCTTGTATTGGTCATTGTATTTTCAGAGATATCCCGGACAAGAGATGAATCCATTCTTTGAACAGTATCTTCCTGAATTGTAGTCTGAATAGTTGAATTATTGACAGCTGTATCTATCTGCAGACCATCCTGTGGTGCATTTTGTTTTTCAAGCTGAGCCTTTTTAAGTGAATCAACAAACTGATCTGACTTATTGGTATTAACCGGATCTTTAGTGGTATTCTGCTCGGCAGGATCTCTCTGGTTTTTATTTTCTAATGAAGTTTTATTTTTATCACCTGAAGTTGAGGTTTCTTTAGGAGCTAATGAATAAGAATATACAACTGATGATATAACTGATATTATTATAATTAAAACGTAAATGTTAATCTTCTTCATTTTTTAAAATTCAATTGATTTTTTAATAACGGAGTTTGAAAAGAGATGTTACGGATTAAAAGGAAATCATTCTTTTCTTAAAGTATCTATAAAGCCGGTATCATAATCATTATTAAGAAATTTATCATTCTGCATGATCATCTGATGAAAAGGAATAGTGGTCTTTATTCCTTCTACCACAAATTCATCCAGAGCCCGGGACATTTTTCTTATTGCATCATTTCTTGTAGGCGCGTAAGTAATAAGTTTACCGATCATTGAATCATAAAATGGCGGAATCATGTATCCGGTATAACAATGAGTGTCAACTCTGATACCATTTCCTCCCGGCTGGTTAAAAGCAGTTACGATACCGGGAGACGGTCTGAAATTATTATCAGGGTCTTCGGCATTTATTCTGCATTCAATAGAATGACCTCTTAATTTGATTTTTTTCTTACTAAGTTTTTCACCATTTGCAATCCTGATCTGCTCTCTGATCAGATCGGTTTCTGTAATTTCTTCAGTAACAGGATGTTCTACCTGTATCCTGGTATTCATTTCCATAAAATAAAAATTCTTATCCTTATCCACCAGAAACTCTATTGTCCCGGCACCAAGATAATTTACGGACTTTGCACCAAGAATTGCAGCATTGCACATTTCTTCCCTGATCTTATCATCAATGAAAGGTGAAGGTGATTCTTCAATCAGTTTCTGATGCCTTCTCTGTACAGAGCAGTCCCGTTCACCCAATGTAATAATATTTCCATGCATATCCCCTAACAGCTGAATTTCAATATGTCTGGGTTTATCTACAAACTTTTCAATATAAATATCGTCATTTCCAAAAGAATTTGCAGCTTCAGCTTTTGCATTTGAATATGCGCTTTCAATTTCACTTTCTTCACGGACTATTCTCATTCCTTTTCCGCCGCCGCCCGCAGAAGCTTTTATCATTATAGGAAGACCAATTTTCAATGCAAGCTTTTTTGCTTCTTCCAGATTTTCTACAACACCGTCGCTTCCGGGCACAACCGGAACGCCAGCATCACGCATCGTATCTTTGGCAAAAGATTTGTTACCCATAGATGTGATCATAGAAGGTAACGGACCAATGAAATTTAGTTTTGAATCTATACATATCTCAGCAAAATCCGCATTCTCAGCTAGAAATCCATAGCCGGGATGAATAGAATCTGAATTTGTGATCTCAGCAGCGGATAAAATTCTTGGTATATTCAGATAACTTTCCTTTGAAACCGATCCGCCGATACATACCGCTTCATCGGCAAATCTTACGTGCAGAGAATCTTTATCTGCATCAGAATATACTGCAACTGTCTTTATTCCCATTTCCCTGCAGGTACGGATTATTCTTAAAGCTATTTCGCCTCTGTTTGCAATCAGTATTTTTTTTATCATTTTCTGTTTAATGTATATATAATTCTGCGGAAATGCAGATTATATTTGAATCAGTGACTGGGATTTTTAATTTTTTTCAATTAAGAATAGCGGCTGATTATATTCTACAGGCTGAGCATTCTCAACAAGTATTTTTACGATCCTGCCCGAGATTTCTGATTCGATCTCATTCATAAGTTTCATGGCTTCAATAATACATAAAACCGAACCTGGGGAAACATCATTTCCCACATTAACATAAGCGTCTGCATCAGGTGAAGGTGACCTGTAAAATGTCCCGACCATAGGTGATTTGACTTCATAAAGATTATCACTCTTTGGTTCTGCGGTTTTGGTTTCACTTTTTGCAACTGCCACTGTTGGATCACCAGTCTGATTAATATCCGCAGTTACCATATTTTGTGCCGGAACCATATTTACCGGAGAATAGCCGGCTGCAATTTTAGGCTTTGGTTTGGAAAGTTTCAGCTTTGTACCTTCCTCTTCAATCTCAATTTCAGAAATGTTGCTGGTATCAAGAATTTTGATGAGTTTTTTTATATAATTTAGATCCATTTTCATATCTGTTATTTGATTTTATTTGAATAATAATGATCTACTGCTTAGCACGTTCAATGTAATCTCCGGTTCTGGTATCTACACGCAATACATCATCTTCATTAATAAATAATGGCGCATTAATAGTTGCTCCGGTTTCAAGCGTAACAACTTTAGTTGCATTAGTTGCAGTATCTCCTTTTACTCCGGGAGGTGCAGATATTACTTTAAGGAATACATGAGGCGGCACTTCTACCGACATGGGATTACCGTTATGAAAAAATATCTGAACGGTTTCTCCTTCTTTAATGAAATCTCCTGATTTACCTATAAATTCATTAGAGATATTGACCTGTTCGTAAGATTCATTGTCCATAAATACATAATCATCACCATCTTTGTAAAGATACTGATAATTTCCTGAATCGAGTCTTTCTATTTGTACTGATTCTCCCGACCTGAATCGATTTTCGATCATTTTTCCATTTTTAAGATTCTTCATCTTTACCTGATAAAATGCTCTGAGATTTCCGGGAGTCCTGTGTTCTACCGACACAATAGAATGCAGATCATTATTATAATTTATAATAACACCTGTTTTTAGATCTGAGGTTGTTGCCATTTGATAATTATATCTTTATAATTTGTTAAAATTTTTTGTTTTGCAAAATAAGTATAATGTAAAGTAAAATCAATTAATAGATTTTTAACGTTTTTTACAGAAAAATTAAAAAAACCGTTAAGTAATTAACAATTTTTATTAGTTTTGGGAAGATTTAAGTCAATTTTTAAATTTTTAAAACTCCGTAAAAGTAAGTCTTTTTCGTAAAAGAGTTCTTAGTTTTAATTAAAGCAATCTTTATCGTTCAGTTGAAAAAACATATAAAAGATCAGGCAAAAGTAAATCCGCCGTATTTTAAAATCCACGATAATTGTCCTATGTGCATTGGTTCATGTCTGATTGCATGGATAATTAAATTACGTTTACTTTTAGAACCGCTGAATGATTCTCCGAATAAATTATCCTCGTCAAGTTGCTCATCCGTATGGTTTCTGATAACGGAAACGGCTTTTTCATGAACCTCATCCATTGTTTTCAATACTTCTTCTATAGGCGGTTTATTTTTTATCTTATCCGGATCACAACCGTATGCATAATCATTTAACCAATCAATATTCATATCATCGCCGGCGACACCGTTTAAGATCAGGGAATGTTCTGTCCAGACCAGATGAGCTGCGATCCAGTATGCGCTGTTGAATTTTATACCGTCAGCTTCAATTCTTTTGTCAATATCTATATCTGAGAGACTGGACAGATAAAATTTAGACAAGTCCCTTACTTTTTCGTAAACATCTGCCAGTATTTCTGATTCAGATTTATTCATAATGTAAATTTAAATTTAAAAAACAAAAAATGTGAGATTAACTTTTAACATACAATGCGAAAATCAAAATTTTGCAAAATCTTTCTGTATATAATTTAAAAAAATATAAATTACCGGTATTCTAAATTGATTCTCTTAATGCGAATAAGTAATTTGTAAAATATCTTAATTTAATAAACTAAAAAGTAAACGGAGGTTTTTAATGGCTGTAAAAGTCGGAATAAACGGATTTGGAAGGATTGGCAGACTCGTATTAAGAAGAATGCTTGATCTTGGCGGATTTGATATTGTAGGGATTAATGACCTTACAGATAATAAGACATTAGCTCATTTATTGAAATATGATTCAATACATGGCAGATTTAACGGTGAAGTTAAACTAACTGAAAACGGAATTAGTGTAAACGGAGATGAGATAAAGATAACCTCTGAAAAAGATCCGACAAAGCTTGGCTGGGGAGATCTTAATACGGATGTAGTGATTGAGTCCACAGGAGTATTTACGACAAAAGAGAAACTTAATCTGCACATTCTGGGAGGCGCAAAGAAAGTTATTCTGACCGCACCCGCAAAAGATAAGCTTGATGCTACGGTTGTTTTGGGTGTTAATGATTCTATACTTACAAAGGAAATGAAAATAATATCAAATGCGTCATGTACAACAAATTGCCTGGCTCCAATGGTAAAAGTACTGGATGATAATTTTAAAATCGTAAAAGGTTTTATGACAACGATCCACTCATACACAAATGATCAGGGACTTCTTGACCAGCCGCATAAAGATCTTCGCAGAGCAAGGGCAGGAGCTGTAAATATTATTCCTACATCTACAGGCGCAGCAAAAGCAGTTGGTGAAGTTCTACCTCACCTTGCCGGAAAACTGGACGGGTTTGCATTGAGAGTTCCTACTCCTGACGGATCTATAACGGATTTTGTCTGTGAACTGGAAAAAGAAACTAACAAAGATGAGATAAATGCTGCCATGAAAAAAGCATCGGAAGAATCAATGAAGGGTATTCTTGAATTTACTACAGATCCAATAGTTTCAAGTGATATAGTAGGGAATTCAAGTTCATGTATATTTGATTCTTTATCTACCATGGCAATGGGTAAACTTGTAAAAGTTGTGGGATGGTATGATAATGAATGGGGCTACAGCTGCAGGGTTGTAGATCTTTTAAAAAGAATTGCATAATTCAGTATAAAATAAAAATGGATACTTTATTTCTTGTTGTCAGTTTATTTCTTCCCAGAACTATTCTGATAATTTATTATCTGCTTCATCAGATACCGTTGAATACTGTACCTTTTATTGGTGATATAATACTGACTGTATTTATTCCCAGAGCCCTAATCATCATATATATTGCTCAGAATCTCGGAACAGATTCACCATGGTTCTGGATTCATCTTATAGTTGCATTAGCAGTATATTTTGGCGGGAGTAAAAAATATAAGGATTACAGAAAGAAATAGCAGATAGCTGGCAAATAGTCAGTAAATTTAATTTAGACTTAAAGAATTTTATATTTTTAAGATAGGTATGTAAAAAAAGGTTATCAAAATAAATTGATAACCTTTTTTATTAACACTCTATTATTAAAATATTAAAACTAAATATACAATTCCGGTAAAGAGGTGTGGGACAGATTCGAACTGTCGAATAAAAGTTTTGCAGACTTTCCCCTTAAGCCACTTGGGTACCACACCAAAATCAATTATCAATTTTAGATTTTCAATTGTAAATAAACTTATCTTGAATATTATTGTTCCTTACAATGAATTTTCTGATGATTGATAAAAAAGAAAAGAGCGGGAAACGGGACTCGAACCCGCGACTTCAACCTTGGCAAGGTTGCGCTCTACCAACTGAGCTATTCCCGCAAACGAGTACAAATTATATTTCCTATAATTTTTATTCAAGTCTATAAATGTAAAAAGTATTGATTTGATTTCATAAAAATCTTTAAGCATTTTACCGGATAAAATAATTATCGATTATTTAGCATAAAAATAAAATACAGCTTTGTATTGATTGTTACTTGTGTTAAATTTATAAATAATAATTATCTGACATAACAAACAATTTTTAAAATTTATCAAATTTTTTGCTTACAATTGAATCCCGGAAAGTAAGTCTGCTAAAGGGTATAACATGGCGAATAATAGGAACTCTGGATACAATTTTTCTTTCATGGTTTTTTACCGGTGATATTTCCAAAGCGTTGAAAATAGGCGGCATAGAACTTGTAACGAAGATATTTCTATATTATATACATGAAAGAGCATGGAGCTTATCTAAAAAAGGGAAAAAGGAAATTGTGACAGTTTCAGGTTCAAAAGTAGCTGAAGACAAACACAGCAGAAGCGTAATAAAAGGAATAAGCTGGCGTATTGTCGGAACCATTGATACAATACTGATCGCATTTTTTGTAACGGGTAATTACTCAAGAGCATTTGAAATTGGATTTACAGAAGTGTTTACAAAAATGATACTTTTTTATTTCCATGAAAGAGTCTGGCTGAGGTTAACAAGAGTTAATTAAATTATTTTAAAGGAAGTAAGCATTAAAATTAAAATTATTTGAAGTATCATTTTTTAAAAAGGGAAACAATTATTAATGAAGAAATTGATAAAGTTTTTGATTTCTTCAGTAAAGCTGAAAATCTAAATCTTATCACACCTCCGGAACTGGGTTTTAAAATTATTACTGAATTACCCGTCGAGATGAAATTGGGAGCAGTCATAGATTATAAAATAAAGTTAAACGGATTTCCTTTCAAATGGAAAACCGTTATAACCAAATGGGAACCTCCTTATATTTTTGAAGATTCACAGACAAAAGGTCCTTACAAAACATGGATACACGAACATTTGTTTGAGGATTCAAACGGTAATACGATCATGAAGGATACTGTTAAATATCTTTCTCCCGGAGGTATTCTGGAGTTTATTCCACACAATTTAATAGTTAAAAAGAAGGTCGAATCAATTTTCAACTACAGAGAAAATAAGCTGAAAGACATATTCCCTTAAAAATCTGATTCTTGTAAGGATAATTCTAAAATATAAATTCAGGATAAATGGAAGTAATAAATATAAAAGAAAAATTTAAGAAATTTTCAGATCATTATAATCCCAGAATTGCAGCCGAATTAAATGGCCAGCATGTTAAGTTTGCAAAACTCAAAGGTGATTTTATCTGGCATTCGCATAAGGATGAGGACGAAATGTTTCTTGTCATAAAGGGAAGATTGTTTATGGATCTCAGAGAAAGGACATTAACTCTGGATGAAGGAGATATGCTTGTAATTCCCAAAGGTACAGAACATCGTCCGAGAGCTGATGAAGAAGTTCATGTGATCCTGTTTGAACCGGCACAAACGCTAAATACGGGAGATGTCAGGCATTCATTTACAAGGGATAATCCGGATTGGATATAATATTTTAATAAACGGTTATATTACATTGCAGGCATAAAATATACCCGAAGCCAAAATAAAAAAGATTATTAATTATTAAATTGAAATCGAAAAAGTAAATAAGTATCTTTAATATCAATAAAACCATATATGAAAACCCTAAAATATTTTTTAATAATATCAGTAATATTTATTAATTCAGTTTCTTTTGCGCAAGATGCCCAGGAGATAATTAAAAAAGTACAGTCAAAGTACGAGAACATTACTGATGCAAAGGCAACATTCACACAAACGCTTAAAAGTTCAGGTGGCAAAGCAAACTCCTCTTCCGGAGTAATTTATATAAAGAAGGCTGACAAGTACAGAATAGAAGCCGGAGGACAGATCATAATAACTGACGGCAAAACCTCCTGGTCATATTCTCCCAGAAGAAAACAGGTAGTCATAGATACATATAAAGATGACGGAAATTCTTTTTCTCCAAACAAATTTTTGTTCAATTATCCTGAAAATTTTTATTCGGATCTTGACGGTGAAGAAAATGTGGGAGGAGTTGATTGTTATATAATTAAATTAACCCCAAGGAGCAGTGGATCGGTAAAGTCAGCAAAATTGTGGGTTGACAAGAATGAAGATCTGATCAGAAAGATCAATATCGTAACCAATGAATCATCAAATACTTATTCATTGAAAGATATATCACTTGATACGGGTTTAAGTTCTTCTAAATTCAGTTTTACTCCACCGGCTGGTGTAGAGGTAATTGATCTCAGATAATTTAAAAAATTAATTTTATTTTATTAAAGTTAAACACATTTTTAATTCTGTGTTTAACTTTTTTTTTCAATTGAATAAACAATTCAAAAAGATACTTAAAGTAGTATTACTGACATCCTTAACATTATTCTTCCTTTTTCTGGCATTCAGGGGAAATGATTTTAATGAGCTTTTTGTAGTATTGAAAAATGCTAATTATTATTATGCATTATCCGGGGCTTTTACCGGAATAATAATCGGAGGATATTTCAGGGCTTTAAGATGGCGGTATTTCCTGAATCCTCTCAAAGAGAATATCGGGATGGGAATACTTTATTCTTCCATGATGATCGGATATATGATGAACAGTATAGTGCCCAGAGCAGGAGAAGTATACCGTCCGGTTTTACTGGCAAATAAGGAAAAAATTTCAAAAGCTTCTTCTTTCGGAACGATACTTGTAGAAAGAGTTTTTGATCTTCTGAGTGTGCTTATTTCCTTTGGTATCTGCATGATCTTTTACAAAAATAAACTATCTGCAGCTTTTGAAGAATATAATCTCGAAGCTATTTCGTTATATACTTCAATTTTTACCCTAGCTCTTGTAATTATTGGAATTTTAATGATATTCAATCTTGAAAAATCAGAAGTAATCATAGAAAAGATCACAAAAAAAATACTACCCGAAAAATATCATCAGAAAGTTCACAATTTTTTTATCTCACTTATCAGCGGTTTTCTTTTCATTAAACATCCTAAATATTATATTCAGATATTTGTTTTATCGATACTGATGTGGGTATCTTATATTGCAGGCACTTATCTTACTTTGCTGGCTTTCAATATTAACCTGACTTTTTTTGATGCAAATCTGGTTCTTACAATGGCAACGTTTGCAATGACGATCCCATTGCCTGCCAACTCCGCAGGCATATATCACTTGTTCTGCACTGCGACTCTTGTAAACATTTTCGGTATCGATAAGGAATCAGCATTTGGTTTTGCTACAGTAAACCATTTGCTTGGATTACTTGGATTGGTGATAGTCGGAGCTATATTTTTCCTAAAGGAAAATCTTAATTTGAAAAAAGCCAGACAATTAAGTAATACCGAGTCAGTATCAGGAGAATGATCAGATCTAACTTAAGGAATCCAGTCTGCTATCTTTTCTGTGTTTTAAGTATCCAACAACTACCGGAACTAATGATAAAATAATCACTCCGATAATAACATATTCAAAATTTTTCTTTACAAAAGGTATATTACCAAAAAAATAACCTGCAAGACACATTGAAACTATCCACAGAATACCACCTGTAATATTATAAGTCACAAATTTTCTGTAATTCATGTTTGCAACTCCCGCAACTATCGGAGCGAATGTTCTAGCAAATGGAACAAATCTTGCAAATATAATAGCCTTGCCTCCGTATCTGTCATAAAACTGATTTGCTTTCAGAAGGTGATCTTTTGCAAAGAATAATGATTTTTCCCGCTTGAATATTTTCGGACCTGTTTTTTTACCAAATAGATATCCTACCTGATCACCGATTATCGCCGCAAGAGTCAGAGATATTATCATAACATAGATATCAAGATATCCCTGCGCAGCAATTAATCCTGCTGTAATAAGCAGTGAATCACCGGGAAGAAAAAACCCGATCAGTAAACCTGTTTCAGCAAATATAATAATAATAAGAACAGTCAGACCACCCCATTTTATTAATTCTTCAAGATTGCCTAACTTTTGAAAAAACTCAGTGATTACTTCCATTAAATGTTTTTAAGTTAAATGATTGGATGCAATTTAATGATAAATGAATTAAGAAAAGTTGTAAAAAAAAATCTGTATTATTCCAACTCTTGTTCAAAACTGGAGGATAAGGAGTCTTAGGGTTTGGTTAGGAATGGAAAGGAGGGAAGATTAATAATGTAGCAGCAGGCATTATGCCGGCGGCAATTCATCATAGTATTGTTTTTGCAAATGCAAAAAATTATATTTACACACAAAATATAAAGATCAATTCATTACAATTTCATAATTATTTAATATTTTAAATGTCTGAAAATCTTCTCGAAGTAAAAGGATTAAAAAAATATTTTCCCATCAAAACAGGTTTATTTTCCAAAACAATAGGTAATGTAAAAGCAGTGGATGATGTATCTTTCAATATTAAAAAGGGGGAGACACTCGGTCTTGTCGGTGAATCAGGCTGCGGAAAAACCACTGTAGGGAGAACAATTCTAAGACTTATAGAGCCAACTGCCGGAGATGTATTATTCGAAGGAAAGAACATAGCAAAAATGGATCAGAAAGAGTTAAAGAAGTACAGAAAAGAAATGCAGATCATTTTTCAGGATCCGTATTCTTCTTTAAATCCGAGGATAACTGTAGGCGGAATGCTGACAGAAATATTGAAATTCCATGAAATATCTGAAGGTGAAAAAGCAGAAAAAAGAGTTGAAGAACTTCTTGAAAGAGTTGGACTGAGAAAAATTCATGCCCGAAGATATCCTCATGAATTCTCGGGCGGCCAGAGACAGAGAATTGGTATTGCAAGGGCATTATCAGTTGAGCCTAAATTCATTGTTTGTGATGAACCGGTATCAGCGTTAGATGTTTCTATTCAGTCACAGGTTATTAATCTTCTTCAGGATCTTCAGAAAGAATTCGGACTTACATATCTTTTTATCTCACATGATTTATCTGTAGTGGAGCATATTTCCGACAGAGTCTGTGTAATGTATCTTGGACAGCTGGTGGAAATTGCGGAAAAAATGGATCTTTATAAGAATCCGAGGCATCCTTATACACAGGCGTTGCTATCTGCTGTACCTGTACCCGATCCTAATAATAAATCCAAGAGAATTATTCTGACCGGTGATGTTCCTTCGCCTGCAAAAGTTCCGACGGGATGTTATTTTCATCCCAGATGTCCAAAAGTTTTTGCTGATTGTTCTACCATACACCCTGAGCTTGCGGGAGAAGGCGGTCATGAGCAAAGTTGTTTACTGTTCCCTGACAGCTATCCAAAGAATGTTAAAGCAGCATAAATAATTATACAGAAAAGCAGGATTTATATAAAATAAATTTTCAGAATTTAAATGAAAAAATCGTTTTCAGTTATAGTACTTGTTTTAACTCTTCTGATCTTAAATGGATGCGGTGAAAAAAAGACATCCGTTTTGGTTGATCTAAACGGCGGGAAAAAAGGTGGAGGCACATTCCGTATAAATGAACTTGAGAATGTAAGAAGTCTTGATCCGGTGGGAATTAATGATAATGTATCGCACCATGTCGCTCATCAGATATATGACCTTCTTATTGATCTGGATTCAACTCTGCAATTAGAACCTGCACTTGCTAAAAGCTGGGAGATTTCAGATGATGGTTTATTATATACTTTTCATTTAAGAAGCGGTGTAAAGTTTCAGGATAATGCATGTTTTCCTGACGGCAAGGGAAGAGAGTTCAAGGCAAGTGACGTAAAGTTTTCATTTGACAGAGTATGTGATCCTACAACGGGGACACTTGGATTTGATTTTTATAAAAATTACGTTGTCGGAGCATCTGAGTTTTTTGATGAAATGACATTGGCAAGAAGGGAATCCCGTGATTCAAAATTAAAGGATGTATCAGGTTACATAGTAAAAGATGATACAACTTTTCAGATCAGATTAAAAAAACCATTCGGACCTTTTATATATTATATGTGTCTGGGTTTTGCTTACATTGTCCCGAAAGAAGCCGTTGAAAAATACGGTAAGGATTTTTTTCAGAATCCTGTCGGAACCGGTCCTTATATTTTTGTAAACTGGTCGCCTGATCTTGAATTAAATCTGAAAAAAAATCCTGATTATTGGGAAAAGGATGAATTCGGAAATCAGCTTCCTTATGTGGATGAGATTAAATTCAGATTTTTAAAAGATCTTTCTCAGCAAATGCTGGAATTCCAGAACGGAAATCTTGACGAATGTTACAGGATACCGAATGAATCTTTTAAATCAATTGTTACTTCTGAAAAAACATTGACTCCTGAATATTCTCAGTTTATACTTCAAAAGAATCCTTCTCTTTCTTTACAGTTTTATGGATTTTTAACTACGGGCAAAATTTTTAACAATGAAAAAGTGAGACAGGCATTTAATTATGCCATAGACAGGGATAAGATCTTAAAATTTGTTTTGAATGGTCAGGGATTTATGGGAGCAATATACGGAATTGTTCCTCCGCCAATGCCAAATTACGATGTAAAAAGGATCAAAGGATACACATATGATCTGAATAAAGCAAAGCAATTAATGGCTGAAGCCGGTTATCCTGACGGAAAGGGGTTCCCGGATGCTGTGTTACAGATAAACTCAGGCGGCGACAGGAATATTCAGCTAGCTGAATCCATCCAGAATATGCTGAAGGAAATCGGAGTTAATATGAAAATGAATATAATGCAGTTTGCTCAGCACCTTGACAACATAGATGCAGGACGTGCTGATCTTTTCAGGCTCGGATGGATAGCAGATTATCCGGATCCGGAAAATTTCCTTAATCTTTATTATGGAAAAAATGTGCCAAAAGATCCTAAGGCAATAAGCCCTATCAACAGTACAAGATTTCAGAATGCTGAATTCGACGCATTGTTTGAGAAAGCAATTGCCACCACTGACCAGAAGGAAAGATACGAGTTATATTATCAGGCAGAGCAGATAGCAACCGATAAAGCACCTACACTGCTGATCTTTTATGAAGAGGATTACAGACTTATACAGCCGTACGTAAAAGGGTTTCCGCTTGATCCAATGCATCGTATCAATTTCAGAAGATTATGGCTTGATAAATAAAATTAATATGTTTAAGTTATACCCAATGTTTAAAGTAATGTAATCGTTCTTTAACAATAATTTAATAATTAAAAAGTAGGATTAGTATATGATAAAATCAAAACTATCCGGTTTACTATCATTATTTGTATTAGTATTAACAGTAGTGGTCTTAAACGGATGTTCAAGCACTTCAGATATTTCCCGAAATGAAAATGATGGTAAAGATCTTAGCGGATACAAAAAAACAACAGAAGTTGTATCCACTAATACCTTGACCAACAAGACCTCGATCAAGAAGGACAATCTGGAAGCAATATCCAGCAGTTTAGCCGGATTTATTACAAGCCCTGAATTCGTTAAAAATATGGAGCAGGATGAAGTAATGTTCAAATTCATAGAATATATGAATACTCCATATCTCTGGGGCGGAACTTCAAAAAGAGGAATTGATTGTTCAGCATTTATTCAGACAATGTTTTATCAGGCTTTGGGAATAGAATTACCCCGAACTTCACTTGAGCAATCAGGAGTAGGAGAGCCGGTAGAAAGAGAAGATCTTAAATTCGGAGATCTGGTTTTCTTTGATACAATGAGAAAAGGAAGAGTTACACATGTTGGAATGTATTTAGGAAACGGATACTTTGCTCATTCCGGTTCAAAAACAGGTGTAGCTGTAGCTTCTCTTGATAATGAATTTTATTCAAGAGTATATCTCAAAGCGAAAAGAGTAATAGAGAACTAAGTTTGAATGTGAAATTTTTTATTTTATCCCGATATCTTGTAACAGGTATCGGGATTTTTTTTTAGACATATTTTGTGCTCTTTCAAAATAAATAATTAAAATGAAGATTTTTTAATATTTCATTCAATTCATTAGTTATGTATAATGCGTAAATAAAAAAAATGTGGACTTATATACTTAGAAATCTTTTTTATTCTATTCTAATTATTATCGGTGTACTGACAGTTACATTTTGTCTGCTCTATATTATTCCGGGTGATCCCGCCAGAATGATGCTAGGGCAGAGAGCTGATGTAGCATCTGTTGAAGCAGTCAGGGAGGAACTCGGATTAAACAAACCAATTTATGTTCAATACATAAAATTCATGGGAAATGCTTTTCAGGGAGATCTTGGGAGGTCATATTCATCCAACAGACAGGTCGTTCAGACAATTTTACAAAAACTTCCGGCAACAGCATTACTGTCTTTCAGCGCCTTATTCATATCTTCAATAATCGGAGTGCTTATCGGTATAATTTCGGCAACTAAACAATATACGTTTACAGATAACGCATCAATGCTGTTCGCTCTTTTTGGAATATCATTTCCGCAATTTGCATTCGGACTGGTAATGGCATGGTTGTTTGGTCATATTTTAAAGTGGTTTCCCATTTCCGGTTATATAAACGAAGGCTGGCAGTATCTTATTTTACCAATGTTAACTCTGGCATTAAGACCTCTTGCAATAACTGCCAGGATCACCCGCTCGTCCATGCTTGATGTAATGAGTCAGGATTATGTAAGAACTGCTAAAGCCAAGGGATTAAGTCAATATAAGGTCATATTCAAGCATACACTCAGAAACGCTTTGAATCCGGTTATAACTACTATCAGCGCATCACTGGCAGCAACTTTAGGTGGCGTTTTCTTTATTGAATATATTTTCAACTGGCCTGGAATAGGACTATTAGCAATTGATGCAATTTTTAAACTGGACTTTCCAATGATCCAGGGTACAGTTCTCTTTAGCGCTATTATATTTGTAGTAATAAATTTCTTTGTAGATATTATTTATGCATATCTTGATCCAAAAGTAAAATTAACATAATAGGTATTAAGTATCTGGTATTAGGTATCTGGTATTAGGTATTAGGTATTAGGTATTAGGTATTAGGTATTAGGTATTAGGTATT
>CALMST010000151.1 GCA_937872315.1 uncultured Ignavibacteria bacterium
GGAAATTCAGAAAATAATTCACGACCTTGAACTGTTTTCAGAACCAGGTCTTTTATAAACATTTCACCCACACTCCATTCACTCCATACACTCTACACACTCTAAACACTCTACACACTCTACACACTCTACACACTCTACACACTCTAAACACTCTATACACTCTACACACTCTACACACTCTACACACTCTTAACTTGTATCCCCAGATCATCAAGCTGCTCTTTGGTAACATCACTCGGACAATCATCCATAAGTGATGAAGCTTTCAATGTCTTGGGAAATGCAATTGTATCTGTAATTGATTTGAGTCCGCAAAGAACAGCTATCACCCTGTCAAAGCCAATACCTACTCCGCCGTGCGGCGGCGCTCCGTATCTGAAAGCTTCAAGTATAAAACCGAATTTCATCTTTGCCTCCTCATCCGTAAGCCCTATCATATCAAATACTTTCTTTTGCATGACAGGATTGTGAATCCTGATGCTTCCGCTGGTGATCTCGTGTCCGTTAAGTACAAGGTCATAACAATTTGCGCGGATACTCTCGACCTCATCTTTATCACGGCTGTCAAGAAATTTCAAGTATTCATCTTTTGGACTCGTGAAAACATGATGCTCTGCAAAAAATCTTTTCTCCTCTTCATCATATTGGAATAATGGGAAATCAGTTACCCAAAGGAATTCATATCCATTTTCATCCAGTAAATTAAAATCTTCTGCCAGTTTAATTCTGAGCGCTCCGAGTGACGTCTGAACTTTCTTATTTTCCCCGCTCAATATAAATACAACATCTCCTTCATTTGCTTCTAAAGCTGATTTAATATTGGATAGGATTTCTTCGGATAAGAATTTTGTCAGAGGCGACTGAACTGTTCCGTCAGTATTAAACTTA
This sequence comes from uncultured Ignavibacteria bacterium, assembly GCA_937872315.1. Classification (GTDB taxonomy): domain Bacteria; phylum Bacteroidota; class Ignavibacteria; order Tepidaquicellales; family Tepidaquicellaceae; genus JAGPCH01. The sequence continues at coordinate 892 of CALMST010000151.1, forward strand.
AGATATCCCAGTCCCCCGAAACCAAGCTTCTTCACGAAATCCGTCAGACCGTCAATGATCTTTCTTGAAACTTCCTGAGAACTTAGTTTAATCCCTGCAACTGTTCCCCCTTCAGATATGACATCATTGAAAACTTTGAATTCACTTCCTTTTACAATTTCTGTAATATTAATGATCTTCATCTCATTTCCGTCAGAGCATTTTATCCTCAGATCAGGCTTATCTATACCATAAGTACTCATGACATCATCATAAGTCATAATTCTGAATTTCGGAAGATCGATCCCTTTGATCTCTTTCCAGATCTCCCTGAACATACCTTCCACCATTTCAAAAATATCATCCTGAGTTACAAAACTCATTTCCATATCGATCTGAGTAAACTCCGGCTGCCTGTCAGCTCTGAGATCCTCATCACGAAAGCACTTACAGATCTGTACATATCTGTCGAGTCCCGATACCATTAATATCTGCTTATAAATTTGAGGCGACTGAGGAAGAGCATAGAATTTTCCTTTATGAACTCTCGAAGGTACAAGATAATCCCTAGCTCCTTCAGGTGTGGATTTCATGAGTATTGGTGTTTCAATCTCAACAAAATCGTGTTTTTCAAAATACCTGTGAACGATCTGATAAACTCTGTTCCTTAAGATCATATTATCAGTGATAGTCTTCCTTCGAAGATCCAGATATCTGTATTTTAATCTAAGTTCGTCTGATGCTTTAACATCTTCCTCAACCACAAAAGGTGTGATCTCGGATTCATTCAGAATCTCGAGTTCATCTGCATCAATCTCAATATCACCTGTCGGAATATTCTTATTTATACTCTCTCTCTTAATGACCTTACCCGTTACAGAGATTACAAATTCATTACCGAGCTTTAATGCTTTGTCGTATATTTCTGATTTATCCGGTGCCACTTTAAACTGAGTGATCCCATACCTGTCACGGAGATCTATGAAAAATAATCCGCCCAGATCTCTCTTTTTTGAAACCCATCCGTTAAGTGTTACAGTTTTATTCTCATCGGCAAGCCTCAGCTCTCCGCATGTGTGTGTCCGCTTGGTAAAGTTCATTATTCTATTAAATGTTTTAAATAGGTTAAATCTGAGAAATCAATAATCTGGAATTTGAAATATCGGGTTTGGGATTTTTTTTAAAAATACATTTTTTTATTTAATATATTTTTTGCGTCTTCAGATCAAAAATAAAAAATCAAAAAAATCCCAAATCAAAAATCCCAATTCCCAAATCCTTAAAGAGTACCTCTCAGCTCCTGTTCTCTTTCTATAGCTTCAAACAAAGCCTTGAAATTTCCTTTTCCAAAACTTCTTGCGCCTTTTCTCTGGATGATCTCAAAGAAAACAGTTGGTCTGTCTTCAATTGGTTTTGTAAAAATCTGAAGCAGATAACCGTCTTCATCCCTGTCAACAAGGATTCCGAGTCTTTCAAGATCAGATATGTTCTCATCGATCTTTCCTACTCTTTCCTCAAGTTCAGCGTAATAAGTTGTAGGTATAGTCAGGAATTGCAGTCCTCTTTTCTGTAATTCTTTAACAGTTTCCAGAATATTCGGAGTTGACATTGCAATATGCTGGGCTCCGCCTGATTTATAAAAATCTATATATTCTTCGATCTGAGATTTCTTTTTTCCGGGAGCAGGTTCATTGATCGGAAATTTGATCTTTCCTGTTCCGTTCTGCATGACCTTGCTCATAAGAGCAGTGTAATCCGTGGAAATGTCCTTATCATCAAAAGAGATCAGCTGATTGAAACCCATTGTATGCGCATAGAATTTTACCCATTCATTCATTCTGCCGAGTTCTACATTTCCTACTATATGATCAACAGCTTTCAATCCGACATCATTTATTCCTTTTACGGCTTTATCTTCTGCGCTTACAAATCCGGGCATAAAAAGTCCGTTATAGTTTTTTCTTTCTATAAATGAATGGATCGTGTCACCGTAGGTTTGAATAGATGATTTGATAAGAACTCCGTTATCGTCTTTAAATTCAGTTGGCTCCATAACCCCTTTTGCGCCCCGGCTTGTAGTTTCAGCATAGGACCTTGCTGAATCTTCTACTTCCATGGCAATATCCCTTACTCCGTCACCGTGTCTTTTATGATGCTCAGCAATAAAGTTGTCATCTGTAAGAGAAGTGGAAAGTATGAATCTTATTTTCCCCTGCTCAAGCAGATAAGAAGCTTTCTCTTTATTGCCGGTTTCAAGTCCGGAATACCCGGTTAGCTTGAATCCCATTACATACTGGTAAAAGAATGCGGATTGTTTTGCGTTACCGCAGTAAAATTCAAGGTGATCAATTCTTTTTAAAGGAAGGAAATCATCCTTTCCCTGTTTACTTTCTGTGTGAATGTCAGTTTCCTGTAGTGTGCTCATAATATATGGTTTTAAATATTTTAAAATTGATTTATGCAATTTAACAATTTAATGTTTAAGATTTAATGTAGATTTTTTGTTGTGTGTGGATTCAGATCCGGTGCTGTTCAAGATAATTGATTCTACATCATCTAAAGTGGAAATCTATTCAGCTGTCACTCCAGTTTGTCATTACCGAATGCTTCAGACTGTCCGAAAACATTACCATTATTCCGCCAGGGCGGATCGAAGGCTCAAAGAAGAGCATTTTGAATGATTTATTCTTAGAGTCTTTGAATCTTTGAGGTAAACCCGGCATTATCGGAGATTCTACTTTTGGCGGGAATCCATTTTACTCATGTAATGGCTCATATGTTTTCTCTCCTTCCAAAGCCCTGCCCTGGAAGGAGAACAATAAAAAAGATGGCATCACGCATTTGCTTGCCATCGGCTTTCAGGCTGAAGTGAAAACCTTGTCAAAAAGGTATGGAAAGGAGTACAAATTTTGAAAAAGTTTTTAAATATAATTAGCCGCAATGATTCAACGCAGAGTTTGTGACTGGATTCCAGCCGGAAGCAAGCTGTAATGACAATGTGAGTTGAAGATTATGTCAATTATGTTATTAGAGGAATATATTGCAAAATAATATCCCTCAGTAAATCATATAGCGCTAAATAATTCATTTTAATTCAATTTGATTCAATTTGATTCAATTTGATTCAAACTCGGCTGATATTTTATAATCTATTAACAAACCCCACCCTGGCGTTATCCTTCTCAAAGGATTTTTTGCAGAGGTTATTTACCAGAAATTTATAAATTAAACCGAAAAAAAAATTTCATCAGCCAGATCAGTAATAATAAATTAACAAGTTCCCGACATGTCCGGTCCGGAATAAGATATGTAGTTATTTTTTTGTAATTCTATTAATATTAATTTTTATTAGTTTCCAAAAAAATAAAACTGTAATTCACAAATCCATAAACGGCTTAATGAAAAACACCAAAGCATTATTAACATTACTCATTCTGCCGATTTTTTTTATATTTCTCTCAAATCTGTTTACAGATATTTACTCTCCTTATTATCTTAATTATCACCATGATCCTTCTTATGTATATTTATTGAATTTTCTGAATCTTGCTACAGGACATTTTGCCGGTCATGTAGAACATCCCGGCACTCCCCTGCATGTAATTGGCGCAGTTGTAATAAAGATATATCATGTCTTTTTCGGAAAAGCTGACATAACCACAGATGTTATTACACGTCCGGAAATATATCTCAGAGCAGTTAATTTTGCCGTATTAATGCTCAATGCAGCTGTATTGTATCTGCTTGGTTTGAATATTTACAGAATATACAGGAATATTTATGCGGGAATATTCATGCAGCTTTGTCCCTTTGTTTCCATAAATATATTCATGCAGTTTTCAGATGTGAATTCCGAGTCATTCATTGCCGTGCCGGTAATGCTGATGCTTATCTATGCTTTCAGATATATTGATCTGAATGCATCTGACGGAAAAGAAGACATGAAATTCATTTTGATTTTTTCCGTGATCACCGGATTAGGCATCTGTACAAAAATTATACTCTTCCCTCTTATACTTATCCCTCTTTTATTATTCAATAATTATAAGCAGAAATTGATCCTGATATTTTTATCCGGAGTTTCCTTTTTCATATTTTTCATTCCCGGAATAGTTGAATACAGATATTTTCTAGAATGGATCGGTAAACTTTTTTTTAAAAGCGGAATGTATGGCGGGGGGGAAGAAGGCATTCTAAATCCTGCGAAGTTCATTTCAAATTTACAGACTATAATATTAACCGAGAAATTGTTTGCTCTTGTCATTTTCATTACCCTTATCTTCCTCATATTTTCATTTTTTACATTCAGAAGATCTGCAAAAGAAGGCGTGGTCTTGTTTATTAATTCCGATAAATATTTTCGTCTTTTAACCGGTTTATTTTCAGCTGTCTCAGCAGGAACTCTGATGATCGCCAAACATTATGTCAGCCGCTATATGATCTCATATCTTATGCTGACTATTCCGGTATTGTTTCTCATGATTTACATTTCATACAATACAGATTCTTTTAATTTTAAATCTCTGAAAGTGAGTCTCAATACTATATTTGTTTCTCTCATCATTATTATCATTGTTTTGAATTTCAGAAAATATCTGTTTACATACGAGGACAATATTACGGAAAAAAATAATTCAATGATAATTCATGATATCTTAAGAAATGATCATTCAAATGATATTCTTATCTCCGGACACATGGAGATCAATCAGGGTACAGCTCTTCATTTCGGTACTTCTTTTACAGGCAGGATGAATGTTATTTATAAAAAAGAACTAAGCAGGTTTTATCCTCATCAGATAATTTTTAATTATATCCATGATCAGATATTCAAATTATCCAGAGATACCGATCTCGAAGAAATGTTAAACTCAGGAAAGAGAATTGTCTTTCTTTCGGATAAATATAACTCCCCGGAAAGTCTTATAGCAAAGATCAAAAATGATTACGGTTTCACATATGCCAGTTATGATCTTATATATAAAGACCCTTATGATTTGAATGAAGTAAACTTATATGAAATTAAGCTGAAGAAATAATTCCACGGTCCTTAAACAATCTCATTTTTTGGTTTCAGAACAGAAAGTATCACTGAAGCTGCAAGTATAACAGCAATTATACCGAGAGAATAACCTATTGGTATCTTGTACAGATCTATTATCAGCATTTTGAAACCTATAAAGATTAAAATCATTGACAGTCCAATCTTTAAATAATGGAATTTGTCAATCACTCCTGCCAAAGCAAAATACATAGCTCTTAAACCAAGAATGGCGAATATGTTGGATGTATAGATTATGAAAGGGTCATTTGTGACAGCAAAAATGGCAGGAATAGAATCGAATGCAAAAACTAGATCTGTAAATTCAGTTGCTATCAGGACTACAAATAAAGGTGTAGCGAGTTTTTTACCGTTTTTAACGGTAAAAAACTTACCTTCGTCATATTCAGTACTAACCGGAAAAAATTTTCTGTAAAGTCTTATTACAATATTCTTTTCAGGATCAATATTCTCATCATTCTGTAATGCCATTTTAAATCCTGTGAAAACCAGGAATGCCCCGAAGATATATATTATCCATGCGAACTTTGCTATAAGTATGACTCCAAGAAAAATAAGAAATGCTCTGAGTATGAGCGCTCCGAGAACACCCCAGAATAAAACTTTATGCTGATACTCCTGCGGAACTTTGAAATAAGAAAACAGTAGCACAAAGACAAAAATATTATCTATGCTTAATGATCTTTCAAGCAGATAGCCGGTAAAGAATTCTACCGCCTTTTCCCTGCCCATATCAAAGAAAATAAACAGATTGAACAGTAAAGCCAGTACGATCCAGACCAGACTCCATATCAATGCTTCTTTAACCGATATAATATGTTTCTTTCTTTGAAATACTCCCAGATCAAGAGCAAGCATAAGAAGTATGAACAGATTAAAACTGATCCAGAGTATTAATTGGTATGACATTCAGTCAGGATTCTATAGATTTTTAAATTAAAGATAAATTCATTTGAAACTTAAATAAAAATAGTTTTCCATAAAGAAAAACTTTATAAAAAAATTATGCTAAATTTTTAATTTACTGCTTAAATGTTTCTCCAATCGTGTATAAAGCCCAGCCGTTATGAGCGACTTCCTTTTTATCCGGGAGTTCTGATATATCAAACCACTTATATTCAATTATATCTGCGGACGGATTTATTTTAAAACCAATATCAGCAGATGCCTTGTAATGAAATACAATATGCCAGCTCTGATCGTTACCGGTAAAGGATTCTGCAAATAAAAGACTTAATTTTGATCCTGAAATACCAAGCTGTTCTGTCAATATTCTTTTTACAGAATCATCAGGATCTTCCATATACTTCAAAAGATCATCAGGAAGAAACCAACCGCTCTGATGATCATACTTATTCCCGTCTTTGTATCTTACAAGCAGAACTTTTTCATTGGATATTACCGTAACATCTGAAATTAATTTACAGGAGTGGGCAGTCATTAAATTAAAATAGATTTAAAATAGATTTAAA
>CALMST010000152.1 GCA_937872315.1 uncultured Ignavibacteria bacterium
TAACAATATTTTTATGAAAAAATTTATCTAAAATCTGCCTGAAAAATGCTGATAGTAAAAAAGATCGTCCTAAATTAATTTAAAAAGTTGTGAAAACTAAGACAAAAATTAGTTTGACAAAATTCTATTATTTAATGAATTTTGTATGTAATAAAAATTTTAGAACATCTCGTTTGTTCTAAGCTATCCGGAACCATAAAATTGTTATTAACCCCAAAATAATTCACATTATTTACTAAAATTAAAATATACAAATGAAAAAATTCATTTTACTTGCTTTTGTTTTATTGTTCTCATCACATGCAAATTCCCAGATTTTTATTGAGAATTTTGAATATCCGGCCAACACCGAGATTTCCACTACACCTCTCTGGCATGTTGCAAACAATTCGGGGATAGCCCCTATCACTGCGTCAATTCCGGGATTGACCTTTCCGGATTACATAGGTTCAGGAATTGGAAATACAGGCTATATTCCATCTTCATCACAAACAGGTGAAACCGATTCAGCATCGCTGGTGCCATCAGTCAGCTCCGGTGCTGTTTATAGTTCCTTTATGATAAATATGATTAATCCTTCGACTTTAGAGCGATTCTTCTTCTCTTTGCAGGGATCGAATAATCAAAACTATGGCTCAGTATTTATAAAAGGAACTACTTTATTGCGTTTCCAGATTGGAATACAAAAAACCGGAAGTGATACGGTTGTATATGATAGCCAGCTTTTAAATTCATCTCAAACATATCTTGTAATTGTCAAGTATGAATTCAATACAGGTTCAGGTGATGATGATGAATTAAGCTTATTTGTTTTTGACAACTCTAATCCTCCTCCAAGTATCGAGCCGGCTCCTAATGTAGGACCGTTAACATCAGCAAGTCCGGATGCACCAAATCTAAGTAGGGTGTATCTTAATCATGATTTTTTTGGTCCCGATATATACATCGACGGAATATATGTTGATCAGTCATGGAATAACACTGTGCTCCCGGTTGAGCTTGCTTCATTTACATCTTCATTAAGCGGAAGAGATGTAACACTGAACTGGACAACATCTTCTGAAAATAACAATTCTGTTTTTGAGATCGAAAGATCATCAGAAACCACTTCATGGACCAAAGTTGGCGCGGTTTCCGGAAACGGAACGACAGGTTCTGTTTCAAATTACACATTCAAAGATAATGGGTTATCAACCGGTACTTACAAATACCGATTAAAGCAAATCGATTTCAACGGAAATTTTGAATACTTTAATCTTGATAACGAAGTGAACATCGGCGTACCTGTGCAATATGAACTGTCACAGAATTATCCGAATCCTTTCAATCCTTCCACTACGATCAATTTCGATATTCCAAGAGACGGTAATGTCAGCTTAAAAGTATTTGATATTTCCGGAAAGGAAGTCGGGACAATAGTAAACAAAACAATGGCAGCGGGATATCATTCAGTCAGATATGACGGATCTTCTTTATCCAGCGGAATTTATTTTTATACTCTGGAAGCAGATAACTTTACGGCAACAAAAAAACTGGTACTTTTAAAATAGTGACAATTTCCCATAAGAAAGTAATTATAATTTTTCAGATTAAATGTCAGCCGGCAGTATTAAGTCCTGCCGGCTGCATTAAAATTTTCTGAAAATTTATTTGCATTTACACTTGAAAATCTTAAAATTATAAAATCTCCATAAATGAAAACAACTTTTATAAAAAGCTTTATAGTATTAATAACCGCTGTAATTCTGACATCATGCTCAGGCAATATTTCGTCATATGCTCCGCAATCGACAGATGATCAGATCTCCGGGAAAATTTCAAATTTTCTTGCGAATGATTATTTAAAGAAAGACATAAAATTCATACCTGCCGATGACAGGAGATTTCGATTTTTTGTCAAGGATATTAACGGAGACGATAGTCCAGAATATTTTATCCATCTGTTTACTCCGTATTTCTGTGGAAGTGGCGGATGCACATTTTTAATAATTGACTATAAGGAAAATGTTATAAGTAAATTTACAGTTACAGAAGCCCCCATTTACATATCCAAAGAGAAAGAAAATAACTGGAATGTCCTTTACCTGATGAGCGGAGGAAAATACAGGAAAGTTGTTCATGACAAAAATTCTTACCCGGGAAACCCGTCTTTACTCGAAACGACAGATTACAAACCAGGACCCGGCGACATAGCAATATTTGATGACAAAAAAAATCCTTCTAAAACATTTTCGTTCTAGAAGAATCAAAACTGAACAGATAATTTGTATCCGGATAAACAATATTACTCAATAAAAATATTGTATGTGTTAAAAAACATTTATTGTATTATCTCTACGGTAGCATTCAGATTTATAGTGAGCAGCATTCATATAAATCAAAATTAATCTGTGATGTTTAAAAAAATGACAGTTATACAGAAAATTACAATGGTAATGATTGCATTGTATTTGATCTGGGAAATATCAGTTCAAATCTTGGAATTGACATAGCACCCTCAGGGTGCGGTAATCCGTGCTGACCTTATTTTAATTTATCCTGTACTGATAATTCTGATCCTGATTTCCGTAATACAATTGATTGTGCGATATATGAAAAGTCATTGAAGTCTATTTTTAAATCGAAGTCTCATTTGGAAAGGAATTGCTTCCCGGAGATTCATAATCTTAATTTATGATAAATACATTTTTAAAATCACCGGCGGCATTTATAATTTTATTCTTGTCATTAATATACGTAAACAGTTCATCTGCATATACGGGGCTAAGTTCAGGGGACAAGGCATACAGGATATTAAATGCTACCGTTCTTCCTGCAGAAATAGATTCAGCTGTTAAGGAATATGCTGTGAAAATGAACTGCAGGATTTTAGTACAGGTAGTTGATCCTGACGGGATAGCATACAATATTGGATATGACGGCAGAAATAATATGCAGATCAGAGATTTTGATTCCGAATACATCGATATCGGAAGCTGTACGAAAATGTTTACTGCCGCTTCAGTTCTTCAGCTTGTTGAGGAAGGTAAGCTCAGACTGACAGACAGGCTAACGGATATTTTCCCTGATGAAGATATATTGAGAGGAATGCTTGTGATTAACGGGATCGATTATATCGACAGTGTCACTGTGCAGAATCTTCTGAGTCACACATCCGGAATTCCGGACTATTTCAGTCCGGATAATAATTCAAAAGAAATTTCCATTCATGGAGACAGTTCGCTGCGTTTCATCCCATGGGATCTTGTAGCACTTGCAAAAGGATTTAACAATGCTGAACTCATCCCCGGCAGCAGCTTTAATTACAGCAACACCAATTATATATTGCTTGGATTGATAATAGAAAAATATTCCAATATGAAATATGCTGATTATGTTGTGAAAAATATTCTTCAGCCGTTGGGAATGGAAAATACTTTTTTGCCTTCCGCATTCAGTCTGCCCGGCAGAAAAGACGGCCATTACAATCAAAAGTTAAATGTGATGCCGGCAACTCTGGCCTGGTCAGCAGGTGAAATAATTTCCACTCCGGCTGACATGAATAAATTTATCCGCGGTTGGTATTCAGGCAAATTGTTTTCTGACAAAATGTGTAATGAGGTAAGGAGCAATTATTTTAACAAAGCATTCGGGCAGTTTGAATATGGGTTGGGCATCCTAAAAGAACAGGCATTTTGTTTCGGACATGGAGGACAGACATTCGGATTTCAGTCATTCATTGGCTGTACAACCAGCGGATACAGCTTTGCCATTGGCATTGATGATGCAGCTGCAATTGTATATCCATTGGAAAGTGTTGTTGTATATTCATTAAAGTCATTAAACTGATAAGTGATTTCCACTTCGTTCTTCAAACAATTATGCAGATAAATGAACTGGAATCTTAATTTTGGCAAATAAAGCAAATTTTTAATAACACAAAACTGCTCCATAAATCATTGGGCATTAAACTGAATTAAAAAAAATAATTTTACATTTTAAGTAATTTCATAAATCTAAATAATATTTACATTATGATAAGGATCTACGTAATTGTTTTTTCGCTTATTGTATTTTCAGGCTGCACTAAGGAAGAACCAGATAATAAGGTATCAAATACCGGAAAATCTCAGGATTCTTCCATACAAAAATCAAATTTACAGGATACAACTGAAAATAATACCGGTCCGACGGAATTTAACGCAGATAACTACGGAAACTATGTTGATGGCAGCTACAATGACCGCTCGACAGGTGCTGACTGGGTTTCTGTAAAGATTTTACCATACACTAAAGGAAGTGTTATGGTATCGGTTCGCTCAAGAGCCGACAAAATGAAACCTTCCTGTACTTATGACGGGATAGCTTCTGTTATAGGTAAAAATGAATTAATGTCAAATGAATCTCTCGGAACAATGGTACTTAAATTCAATAATAATAACCTGACCATTTCCGGCGGAGAAGACTCGAAAGATATTGTACTGACTTATTATTGCCGCGGAGGAGGAAGCCTCGCCGGATCATATCAGAAAATAGATCAGGAGCTTGACCAGAGTCAGATAGATAAAACATCCTACGTTAAACAACTTAAGCTGAATGGAAGTGATGTTGAATTCTTTATTGATGTTGTCAGGAAAAAAATGACTATTACCCCGGCCGGACTTAAAGGCGATAACAAACCCATAACTCAGACAGTTGACGGATATGTAAATGATGCGGAAATCGCTGATCTGAATGTCGACGGTTCACCGGAGATCTATATATACACGGTATCCGAGGGCACAGGAAAGTTTGGAAATGTGATTGGATATTCGGTCAACAGCGGCAAGTCTTTAACACAGATCAATTTTCCGGATATTAACAGCAATAAAGAAGCAGCGGAAGGATACGGCGGAAAAGACGATTTTGCAATTGTCGAAAATACTCTGGTAAGAAGATTTCCGGTATTCAAACCGGGAGATGCAAATTCTTCACCGTCGGGTGGAACAAAACAAATTCAGTATAAACTTAATAAAGGTGAAGCTTCCTGGCAACTGGTGATTGACAGGATCGTTTCTTACTAATTTATATTAATAAATTAGTTGTATGAGAAATTTTACTAAAATACAAAAAGTCACTGTACTGTTAATTTTACTTTATCTCGTCTGGGAAATTGCAATCAGGATTTGGGCGTATGTACAGCCGCCTGAAGGTGCCATAATCCGCGCTGATCTGATTTTTATTTATCCGGTTTTAATAATCCTGATAATTATTTCACTTGTGCAGCAGATCATCCGGTTTGCAAAAAGACATTGAAACACCAATCAACACTTCAACCAATCAACACATCAGTGGTGTCCATAACATTTCAAGTTGTTATATAATACAACCCGCCTGTGATAAATTGCCGCCAATGTAAATGAGTTTCCGGCAATATATCACAAGCGGGAGAGTTTTCTCTGCATGCTTTTCTTTTGATCATTCAAAAGAAAAGCGGTAAACTCTCTTTACTTAAATGAAGAATAATTTTAATAAATTGTTTTGAAATTATTTTGAAATTATTTTGAAATCATTTTGGGCAGCTTACCTGGCTTTGATCCCTGTAAGAGAATTTATACTGAAATCAATTTTCATTGTAATTTCATTAATGGTTTTTGAATTGGATGCATAATATTTTATCATGAAAATTCAACCAGTTACATCAGCCGATATTGATTCTTTACATGCATTACAGCCTCCTGACCGGCCGGATATAAGGCCTCATTTCATTTATTACCT
>CALMST010000153.1 GCA_937872315.1 uncultured Ignavibacteria bacterium
TTAGAGGTAAATTCAAAGTTTTTTGGAAAGACCTGACAAAACAGAAAATAAATTTTATATGAGCAACGAAAATTCTTCAGAAGGATTTAAGTCTGAAACTGAAACAGCATTTCAGAAAGCATGGCATTCCGAAAAAGGCGGCGATGCGGACTGGGACTCTTTCATGCTGACTTACGGGGTTTCTCCTTTGCCTGATTCGGACAGACAACTGCTTTTGAATTCGGAGATCAAAATTACCAGGGGAGCTTTTCCTTCAGAGCTTCGGAGTGTTTTTGAAAAGATCATTGAAAAGTATTCCGGTTCTTCGGATACAAAAGTTCAGGCAGAATTAAATACCTTCAATACCGGTGAGAAGGTAATGGAATATTACCGCAAGATAAAACCTTTTTCAGGCATGTCGGATATTTTTTCAAACGCATCTGTGACCCTTAACAAATATTCCGAAGGCATGCAAAAAGCAAAACATCACACAATGAAATGCAAAAGCTGCGGCTCTCCGAGACTTGAAGAAATGCAGTACGACAGCTGTCTCTTTTGCGGAAATAAACTTTTCGAAAAAACATAATGAAAAATATTATATCATCTGTCTTCAATAAGGATAATAACTCTCCTGAATTTCAAAAACTTACAGAGAGATGGGATAATTATCTTTCAAAGTTGAAGGACCGTTATTACGAAATTCTTAAGGATGCCGAGGGACCGCTTCAGTCAGTGATCGATAATCTACAGTATGACACTGTCGTCATTCACAACATTAAAACCGGCCTTCATAATCAGACAGTAGAGCAGCTTTCAAAAAAAGCTGAAGAAGGCTGGGCAAAAATGGAAACTGAAATGCACAATATTAGTGTATCGTTTGATCAGATACAGGAGCAGCACAGGAAAACTGATGATCTTCGTCAGTGGATGGAATGGGAATTTACTGTTTTTGAAGTTACAACTTACGGAAGGGCAGCCAGGCAGATCCTTGAAAATGTGAAGAAGCATATTGATGATAAGAAACTTCACCGCTGCACACAGTGCGCTGCAGAACTCCCGATAAAGATATATTCATTCATGGCAGTCAATATCAAATGCGACAGCTGTGGCTCGGTTAACACTTACCAGCCGGACGACAGGATCCGCGCGCTAGAATATTATGTACTGAATCATCTTGCCGAAGAACAGGCTTACCCTTTCAAGTTAAAAGCTAAATCTGATAAGAATGCAATGATGGATTATTATAAAACCTATTATGGATTCCTGATGGAGAATGTACCTGACAAGGCGGAATTCTACAAAAAGGATATGGAAGAGAGGATCAACAATCCTTTCTTTAAGAATGCGTTTTAATTTATTCCAATACTTACCAATATTTTATTACTGAGTATTTAAGACTCCCG
>CALMST010000154.1 GCA_937872315.1 uncultured Ignavibacteria bacterium
ATGTCTCTTCGGTTTGGGGGTATGAACATTCTTTCCTTTGTTCTCTTCTTCCTGTTCAGTTTTCTTTCTTATTTGAATGAACTATGCAAAACTATATTTAAGCGCAACATAAAAACTATACCAAAATTTTTCTCCATTGAAAATTTAATATTAAAATTGTATACGAAAATCATTCGAAAGTACGGAAACCTTATGCCAATATTGCATCGCAGTGATGTGTAGTTTTGCATTTTTGCTACACGGTTATTTGTGAGTTTTTTGCGAATAGTATTTGTTGCAGATATTTTGACAGGATTATTTTTTTCTTTTTTGATCCATGGATTCCGGACAAAATGCTGCTGCAGTAAAAAATTATTGGCCGAGATATAAGTTTAAGCTTTGTACCTAACTATTACCTTTATAGAGTTTATCTAACACCAAACATATCGCTCCAAAGGTATAAGTATATAATAAATTATATTCCTTCAGATTAAGTTTTGTCCAACTAATAGAATGCCCGATTGTATTTCTAAGACCCCAGACAATCTTTATTGTTTTTAAAGAATAATCAGAATCATTTTTGATTTTATAAATATTATCCATAAGATCTGCGAAAGATTTAGGGTTTAAACCTTCAGGTTTAGCTTCGCAATTTAATTTTTGATAAAGCATTTTCTTTTCTAAAAAAAATTTTAAAGTCTTTGATCTGGGAGATCTATTCTCTTTTTTCGATTTTCTATTATCTTCTGAAACAATTTCCTTTGCTATCTCAGAGTTAACCAGCAAACTTTCAAAAATAACACAACCTTTTAACAAGTGAAGAAAAAAAGGTTCCCCGGTTCCTACCGGATCAGAATAAAGCATTATGTGTCTATTTCTTGTTTCGAACTCCATTACGAAAGAAAGGAATGAAGAAGCAATCGTTCTTAATTCAGGTTTGTTATTTATGGAATTCTCTAACAAATATTTTACAATTAAATTTATGTTATAAATCGGACCACCTTCATCTTTAACATCATCAAACAAACTTTTTAAAGAATCATTTATTTTACAGACAATAAAGAATGCTGCCTGATCCCGGATTTCTGAATCAAGCCTGAAAAACAATTTTGCGGGAGTGTTTGGGATGTCTTTATGATTTTTGATATCTTCGTTTATTGCAGCATCCATGTAAAAGACAGCTCTTTCAAAGTCTTCTATTCTGAACGAATTTATTGCCAATAAGTAGAAAGGTGATCCCTTGTGAACTTTTTCGTATTTTGCAAAATCGTGTTCTTGTAAAATTTCGAGTATCTGTTCTAATAAACCCAGGTATCCAGGTGGTACCAATATTTGAAAAAAACTGTCAGCATTATGAGCATTTTTATCTAAATTTTCATATTCCGCTAACAAGGCTGATTTGTATTCACCATTATTTTTAATAATGTTAAGAGGATTAATGTTTTCAAGTAAAAATTCTAATGATGTTCTCAAAATTTACATAAACTAAATTTTTAAAAATAATCTGTGATTTAAATTGGGAGTTGTGAAAAATCGTCAATCAATATAAAATAAATCTCAAAAGCACCATAACAAGGATAAATCTGAAAGAAATATCATAGCTTATATCTCTTTTGAACTTCCGTCCCGGACTGCCGATGGATTTGTCGTACTGTGTGTTCTTTTCCGAGAATGTATCAAGCTTGTACTGCGTGATCCCGTAAGGTCCGAGAGCATTGATCTCTTGTACTTCCAGATTCCTGAGTCCTTCCAAGATATAATCAATTTAATTTATACAGTATTTTAATTCCATACACACTTATTGCATGATAGGATTTTAAAGGTGCTCTTTCAGTTTGTGTAATGTTTGCTTTCGGAAAGACAAGAAGTAGCTAAAAAAACCTCAACCTGAAAGTTGCGGCTGCATTTGTCTTAATATTTAATTAGTAATTTATTAACTACTTATTGCTTCTTATCTCTTTGCGGAAATGGATCATTTCCACAACTGCTTTTGTATCTGAATTTTCCGTCTTTGTTTTAAATCCATAACCGGTTTATGCTCACCCGCACATCTCATCCATCTCCTCCATCTCCTCCATCTTCTCCAGCAGCCACTGATAAGAGTAGATGGGTTTTGGCTCAATGTTTATCTGATCAATGATCTGTCTTACCCTGAACTGCTGATCATCGTCGGGTTTTTGTTTTAGTCTTATCAGCTTTTTTAAGTATTTAATGAATTTCATAGTTTTTTTTCTGATAACCGGATAATTAAATTTTTCATCAGTAATGTATTTCCTGAGTGCATCCAGCGCAAGATCCGAAATTTTATATTCGCCTCTTTCATACTGTACTCTCGCCATCAGCATACTGGTTGCCAGATGACCTCCCGGCTCTACATCCCTGACCATAAGCAGATGCTTTAAAGCATTGTCAAAATCTCCCGAATGAAAGCAGCACTTTGCAAGGCTTATGTTATTTAAACTTTCTCTTATTTCGTGAGATACATGTTTAATGTTTTCCTTTATAAAAGCATTCACCCAATCAAATTTTCTGAGCGCTAATCCGTTGTCAACTATCGTATCAAATATCATTTTAGGAATGACAGCTTCTTCATCTTTGATAACATATTTGTAAAAATCATTTGTTTTGAAAAAGAGATTATCGTGAATACCGTTAAGTAGTATCCGGTCTTTCTTTTCAACAGGCTTTTCTGAAGAAGAAAACTTTACCCTCAGATATCCCTCTATTAGAATACTGTATGTGAATTGCAGCCTTCCTTTGAATTCATTCTTATTTGATCTGTAGTAAGAAACTAGTTTATGCAGATATCTGTCGTCAAAAGTCATTGTCATCAGATATGAAAAATAAACCAACACAATTTCAGGATGATCCCTGTATATTCGGTTTTTATTTTTTTCAAAGAATTTAAAAATGCTTTCAAAAAAAATATCTTCCTTAATTAACTTATTCTCGCGGGCATCCGGATAATAGATGTTTGTCATCTGTATGAAATTCCTTAACTTTAAGAATATAAAAAGCATGTCAACGCTGTCAGTGAATTTCAGTTTGTTTTTCAATGCATCATCCTGTCTGTCAACACGGTAATTAAGCATTTCGTAACCGAGATTAAGAGTATTATCATAGTATTCAAATCCTTCCGTATATTTTTCGCTTAATTCAATGAACAGCTTTTTAAAATTTATTTTCAGTCTCTTTGAAATGTTTTTGATCCGGAGCTGCTTCAGCAGAAGAATCCTGTTTCTGACTGTATGACTTTCGAATTCTGTCTGAACAAGAAAATTTTCAAGCAACCGGGTAAACTCCGAAATAAGCTTGCGCACCTTATCCTGATTTATCTTTCTCTCTCCGTAAATGACATTTGATAGTTTTCTCACGCTGATGTCATCCTTAGTGATTTCAGGATACCTGCTCTTGAGATAAATAAATAGCTTTATGAGAGTTTTGTAAGTATTGAAGTAAGGAGATCTGACATAGCTTTCAAACCTCGCCAATTCCATTTCTGAAAGTTTGTTTAACTCCTGCAGCATATTCCTTGATATTTATTCTTTAATTATTACCTGCATAATAAAAAATTTAAAATGAATAATCTGTGAAAAACATAA
>CALMST010000155.1 GCA_937872315.1 uncultured Ignavibacteria bacterium
TTATAAAATTTAATGATCAACTATTAACTGTTAATTGTTAACTGCTAACTATTTAACAAGCATCATGCGTTTCGAGAACACATTCCCTTCCGCTTCCAGCCTGTAAAAATAAATCCCGCTGGGAAATCCCGATGCATTCCATTCTGTCTCATAGCTGCCTGCTTTTAAATTTCCTTCAACAAGAGTCTGTACTAATTTACCCTGAAGATCGAATATTGATAATTTTATGCCGGAAGATTTCTGAATATCAAATTTAATTTTTGTAGAAGGATTAAAAGGATTCGGATAATTCTGCGCAAGTTCATAAGAATCAGGTATCTCAGAATTCAAAACAGTCACATGAGCATTCGGATTTGGTTTGTATAAAATGAGTTGTCCCTGAATGGTATAATGCGGTTCTGTGTGGCCGTTGTAATTATAGTTGCAATCCGAACAAGTAACTCCCTGCACGCACAAGGGATTATTTGGTCTGCAGAAATTTTCATAAGGCTGAAGCTCATAATTGATAGTCACATTCTGACCGGGCGTGACGCTGTTTGTAGCATCCACTTCAAAAGGGATCACACTTGCACCCGGGCACCAGCCTGCTCGGGCATACTGCCATGTACCGCCCTGAGGACTGCATGGATTGACCGAACAATCGGCTCTCCATAAGTTGTGATTAGTAACATCATCACCGACTATAACCTGATGAATCTTAAATGAAAATTCAGATGCATTATCAGTATTTCCCTGACCGTGGCCAGTATTGGTAAGTCTGACTTTTGCTGCGGATGTCTGCGGATCTATCATTACATTCTGCGGAGTTATGAAACTGTCAGGCGGCGCCAGAGGATCTCCGTAAAGCACATGATTATTCTGCCAGAGGTTAATAACTTTAAAAGGCTTGTTTTCAAGTTCGCCTTCTATGAACGCAAATTTAATTGTTACAAGCCATCCGCGGGTTCCGCCGATCCAGCTTTCAATATAGCTTCCAAGCCTCACTTCATCATGAAGAAGGGGCATATAATCCGTCACATCCAAAACAAACGGACAGGTTCCCGGATATCCGCTCCCCACTATATTATAAGGAGTTATCACTCTTGCAATTTCATAGTTAGTATTTGAATCAATGTAAAGTTTTACCCAGCCGAGTCTGTCCCAGGGATCACATCCTGCAGACGGACAGCCGATCGTATAATACATCAGTATCTGTTTGTAATGTGTATTTGTATCGGGAAGAGTAAAGTTGCCGTAATGAACATCTGCCCAGTTCTGAAAATTCTGATCAAATGTCGTGACCCATGTTGTATCCCCCGGAGCTGAATAAGAATGATCAACTGAAATGAACATCATAAGAAGAAATAAAATAAGACTGAATGACTTTTTTGCAGAAGAGAACTTAAGATGTAGATTTTTTTTCATAATTCATTATTTAAAATTTGAAAAAATGTTTTACTTAATTTAAAGAATAAAATTTTAATTAATAACTTATTTTTGATTATACAGATTTGGTTTTTAAAATATCCGTCAAAACGTTTCCATGAATTACAGAATCAGTCTTGTCCGTTTACTGTAATACAGATTTCAAACAAAAAAACCGGCTAAAGCCGGTCTTTTTGATTAAAAAATATTTGAATCCTGCTATCTGTTCTTTCTCAGATTTCTTATAAAGTTTAATGAATTATTTTTTTCCCTTATTACAACATCAGGAAGCGGCGCATTCTGATTGAACTTATTTTTATACGATTCATAAATTTCATTATCCGGAATGAATTCATTACCGGATTGTTCTGTATAGATCACTTTTGCATTTCTAATAATAAGATCCTGGCTTACCTTGTATTTGCTTAAAATTTCCGGACCTGATGAAGGAGTTACTTTCTGAACAAATTTACCCGAATTATTACTTGTAAGGATCAGATCAGAAAGATCAGTCAGATTATCTCCGTTGACATCCGTTACTAAATAACCTGAAGCAAACAGTGAAGCATTATTATTGATAAGAACAATATCACTAAGATCAATTAATCCGTTCTGATTCACGTCGCCTGTATAAATGACCCATTTTGAACCTTGTTTTATCATATTATTACCAAAGGCTTTAGCGGAATCAGTAGTGAAATTGTATATCATTGAGTTAGATGAAAATGACTGAGTGGTTTTACTCCAGGTCTCAAGTCCGTTCCTGTGTTTTAACTGAATATAGTAAGGTGTGCCGTTAGTGGCATTGTTAAACACAAACGAACCCTGACCAGCCTGAGAAAGATAGGCTTTTGCTGAATCTGCGATTGCATACGGGCTTGTTGAATTTCTTAAAAACACTCTTACCGTATCACTTACCATCTGGTTTGTTGTCTGGTTATAAAAGCCCTGCAATTCAGCTGTAAGATCAAGAACCTTTGCACCGGTATTGACGCTTTGCAACCAGTCAATGATCTTTGTATAGATCCTCACTGGTCCGAGCGGATTCAGTGGAGATGAGTTTGTGGACCTCAGGCTTGAAAATTTATTAGTCATAAAGAACGTATTATAATTTACACCCGAATAGCTTACTGCTATACACGAGTCAGCGCCGTTACCAGTTACTGACTTTGGTTTAAATGCTGCAACGCTGCCGTTTGTAGGTTTAATTAATTCCGGAGTATAAGGATCTGACACTGAGTCCTGCGTAATTCCGCTGAAGAAACCGATACCTCTGAATTTACTGCTGCTTGAAGGAAGGCTTCCGATCCAGTCATCACTGATAGTCTTTGCTTTTAAGTATTGTCTGTAAAAAACTGAATCTGCCGGAGACGGATATCCAGTCGAAGGATCATTACTGTTAGCTATGGCATCTCCGAAAACAATAAGTGATTTTTTATTTCCTGCAGTCGAATTATCAATAAAAGCTTTCATTGAATCCCTTACCCAGGAGGAATAGCTTGCTTCTTCTTTAAAGTTCACAAATAATATTTTCCAAGGTCTGTAAGATCCGGTATAATTAATTCTAACAGTATCAAAATTGTTGGCATATCTTCCGTCATTCAATATTGATCTGACAAGACTGTCCCTGTCCTGCTGCTGTGCCCAGAGTACGCATAGGTCTTTTGCAATTCTTGGAGTAATGGTAGCAGACATTTGATTGTTTGCAATATTTCCGTCAAACGTAGTTATTGAATCTTTTATTGTATATGAAGTTCCGGGAGTGAATGTCCATGGATCAAAAGTAACATAAGCATTGGAACCTGCTGTCAGACCGGAAACTGATTTTGTACTTGTGTAACCGCCGGGATTTATTGTTCTTTTTATATTAAAATTCGACAAAGATGTACCTGCATTGAAAACTTTGGTTTTTAATGTGACGGTTGAAGAATTATAATACTGATCATAGACCGGACCCATATCTGAAATCCCATTATCTACAAGTACCTGATCACCTATCACAGCTTCGATGGCATAGTTCTGTCCGTACTCTCTCGGAAACTCGCCTACATAGACGTTCGATCCCGCAGGTGCCAGATTTGAAAAATAATTTGCATCCGGTCTTGCGGGTATTTCATATAACATTTCCTGTGGCGTAAATGCAAATCCATCTCCCGCAAATTCGGTCTGAGCTATTCCTACATAATAATAATTGTTTGTAATAACCGGTGGTTTTGGATCCGTAATCGGGAACGAAACATATTTTGTGTCATCGGTTGGTTTTATTTTATAATGAGGAGATTTACCCAGAACAATTCCATTATTATCCAGAATATACCCGTAAACGAACTGACCTGCATTGTTTGCTCCGATCTTTATATTTACATTTCTGATCTGTCCTGTACCTGACATATAATATTTATTTAAGAATGCATTTTCCCCGATCCAGCCCACACCTGAGTTACAGCAATTTGAATCAACATATCTGATAGTATTGGGATTCGCTTCATTAATGAAAGTTCTTGAATTATTTCCATTGTTCTCATCATTGGGCAAGGAAACAGTTACATCAGAAAATCCATTTAAAACAGGAGTGAATCCGAGAAATTCAACCTGCATGGTATCACCGGCGCCGATTGACGGAATCACAAGTGAATCCGATAAATTACTGGTGCCTGAAATATTAAGATAGACTTTTAAATTATTCAGGCTATTAGCTGAATTATTTTTGATCAAAGCCTGAATTTTATCAGGTACTCCGTAAACAAGAGGAAGTTTTCCTTTAGCCCATACTAATTCCACTGACGCATCTCCTCCGGAATTTACCGGAGCGCTAACATTTATATTATCTACATACATATTATTTCCGCATCCGTTTATCGCAACAAATGAAATCCTGTTTGTACCGATAGGCAAAGGAATATTTTTAGTCTGCCATTCATTATTCTGAGGCACATATGGATTTTGATTAAACGGCGCCGTCTGCAGATCAAAACCCGTATAATAGATCAATGAAGACCAGTTGCCCCCCTGATCAGTAGAATAGAAAATTTCCATATTATCAACATCAAATGTATCATATGGTGTATATGCATAATCAAAAGATAAATATTCCGAACCGGTCGTTGAAGTAAATACCGGAGACACTAAAGAATCATCACTACCGCCGTCACAGTCATAAAAATTATAAAATGCGGAAAAATCACCATTACCAAATGCGCTGTAGGGACTTGTACTCCACAAATAAGAACCGTTTCCCGGATTATCCCATCCCGGAGGCGGAAAAATTCCCGATTCAAAATCCTCAAACAACAGACTGTTAACTGCACCGACTTTAATGTTATCAACATAAAGATTATTGCTGCAGTTTTCGACCGAATTAAAATAGATCTGAGTTGTATTGGCAGGGACCGGAATATATTTTGTTCCCCACTCATTACTTGCAGGTTCAAAATAATTCTCTGTCTCTGTACCGGTCTGAAGATTCTGACCATTAATGTAAATCAGGCTGTGCCAGCTATTATCATCAGAGCTGAAATAAAATATTTCAAGATCATCATAATACGTTGTATTTCCGTCAGTCCATGGACGGTAAGCATAATCAAAAATCAGAAAATCACCTCCGGCAGTCTGTGGAAAAGTAGTTGTATAAATAGTGTTTGATCCGTTGCAATTCCAGTTACTGTAGAACATGGAATAATTCCCGTTTCCATATCCGCTGTAATTGGCTTGCTGCCATTCTTCGCTTCCGGATGTGACCGACCAGCCTGAAGGAGGAAAGTTACCTGATTCAAAATCCTCATTCATAAGCCAGCTTCCGGTTAAATTCTTCCTGTGCGAATTTGTATTACTTTTAATTTTTTCTGCGACCTGATTTCTGTCAATTGTTTTTGCAGCTCTCATATCACGCTTTAAAGTCTTATTCTTCTTTGATGTCTGCTGTGAAAAACCATACTGATTCAACATCAGAATTCCAATAAGACAAATAATTAAAGTTGATAAAGATATTTTTTTCATTCTTTTAAATTCTCCTTTCAAAGAGATTTTTATATGATTTTTTAATTTTAGATATTTAATATCTGATTTTTAATTTCTGAAAATTTAACCTGAAAACTAAAAAAAAACCTCAGGATCTTAAATTAAATCTGACTTATTGGTTTTTAATAAGTCCGTATGGCGTACGATGAGATTAATAGGAAAAACCCTGAGGTGAAATTAAAAAATTGTACATCGTTACGCCAAGTGATTCAAAATTATATTTATTAAAAATTTTAGTCAAAGAAAAAAATATCAGATTTTAGAAAATCTAATTGTAAAAAACATATACATTTATATCAAAAACATTTATTTTTGCTGAATTCCCAAACATTTTTATACCGGATTTTAGATAATCACAAAGCTATAATGCAAAATTCCAGACTGATACAACTTTTAAAATCAATGTCACCTTCAGAATTCAGAAAATTTATATTTTCAGGGATCAGACATCATGAATTTTTATTTTAATAAATAATGAAAATACTTTTTCAGAGTAGCTGGTAATTTATCATGTTTCAGCTTTTCAAATGAAGGATCAACAACTTTTTCAAAGGTTATAAAATCTTTTCCAAAACGATTAATATAAATTACTAAAGCTGGAAGTCTAAAACCGGTACTGCTGTTATAGCCACAGATCAAAACGGTTTTCTCAGATCAGTAAAAAAATTAATTTCCGGGAATAAATAATTCGTGATAATTTCTGCTGATATGTGGAGTTGATCATATGCGGTCATCTTAAACAATTTAAAAAATCATATTGGACAGGCTTGCCGGTTTGCAGTTAAAACCTTTACATTGCTCCTATTTTTTAATAATTTAAAGTTAAAATTTCAGAAATCATTTCTCACTCAAATGCAGAATTCTAAGCTGATTCAGCTTTTGCGCTCTTTAAAAACTTCCGAATTCAGAGAATTTAAGGACTACTTAAACTCCCCTGTTTTTAATAAAAATAAAAATATCATGGCATTAGCAGAAGTTTTAAACAAATACTATCCAGCCTTCAATCATAAAGATCTTACCGATGAGAAAATATTTAAAAAAGTATTTCCGGATGAAGAGTTTGATTATTTCAAATTAAAGAATCTGACTTCTGATGTTTTTGGACACGGAAAAGATTATCTGTCATTTATTTTCTACAGAGATCATTCATCCTCAAAAGACAAATATTTACTTGAACAACTCAGGGACAGGAGCTTAGACAATATCTTCGAACAAACCCACAAAGTCATTTCCAGAAAACACGGGAAAAGCAAAATCAAAGATGAAAATTATATTCAAAAAAGTCTTGAGCTGACTGAGGAAATGCTCTTTTTCAGGATCCCGAAAGATCCGGATTCACGTCTTGGGTTTTTCCAGGATGAGCTCGATCTGTTTCTGCAATATACTCTTATCAGATTACTGCGATATTACAATATAATGATGCATGAAAAAAATCAGAACAATTGTGATTTCAACATGGGTTTATTTAATGAAGTAATGAATTTCTTAAAGGAAAATCCACAGGATAATCCTACCATTAAAATTTATTACAACATTGTTTTGCTGGGAAAAGAAAAAAAGGATAAATATTTTTATGAATTAAAAGAGCTGAAAGAAAAATACAGCGGTAAATTAAATATTGAGGATAACTATACACTCTTCATGCATATGGCTAATTACTGCGCTTACAATTTTAATGTGCTCGAGAAACCAGAATTCATGAGGGAGCATTTTCTGTTATCAAAAGAAAATTTTGAAAAAGGCACTATACAACTTGGGAAGCTTATATATCCGGATTTTCTCAACCATGTAAAAATAGCTGTAAGAGTTGATGAATTTGAATGGGCTGAAAAATATATAAATGAACATCAGGATCAGCTCACTGAAGAAAAAGAAAATACTCTGAATTTCTGTTACGGTTATATAAATTACAGGAAAGGAGATCTTGATAAAGCGTTGGAACTCTTTTCCAGAACCAGCTTTCCGATATTCATTCTGAAGATACAGGTAAAGATACTGCTGCTGAAGATAAATTATGAGAAAGGTTTCTATGAACAGGTTATTACGATGATAGATTCTTTCAGACATTATCTGTCCAGAGATAACTCTTTGCTGGAAGTTTCCAAAGAATCTTATTATGATTTCATAAAGGTATTAAGAGAACTTGTAAAATTAAGATACATGACTGACAGAGATGAAATGAATATCAGTTTACAAAAGATTAAGGATGACATTGAGGATATAAAGTTTAATCAGTTTGGAATAAAGATCTGGCTTAGAGAAAGAGCGGGAGAAATAGTTGTGGAATAGATATTTGGGATTTTAAGTTTTTTAAGTTATTTGCCAGGTGTTTTAATCCTTATGTGTTAAACGTAAAACTATCAGTTTATTGTTATCTATTATCAATAAGTTTTAAAAATCTCATCAGAGTATTTTTATTACAGTTTGAATTCAGTGGGGATCCCGAATAGTCCGGATTACCGGTTATAAAGATTATTCTGTTTTCATTTATGTTAAATGAAAGCTCACCTGTTAGTGGTATGAGCAATCTGTTTATTTTATAACTGCCTCTGCTCTTTGTTGTTAACACAGTTTCCTTGTCAAATACTATCTCCAGTGCTTTATCTTCTTTTTTTATGGATTCTACCCTGTCATGATCGACATACAATCTTAACTCATCATCAATATCAGAAAACATTTCTTCAATAATATTAAGCAGTTCGGATTTCTCCGAACCGCTTAAATTAACAACCGATTTATTTCCGTTTACATACATATAGATCTCAGATCCATCGTTGCTCTGACCATTGCACTGGATTGAGTTTACCATAAGAATTAAGATTACCGTTAATATTTTCAAAATGCATTTATAAAATTTACAAACAGCAATGAAACGGAATAAAATAAATTACTGAACTGAAACAACATCAAGCAAAATAGCTGTATCATATATACTGTCTCCGACATCACCGGCTGACAGTACCAGAGTAACTGTCTGGCCTCTGTAAGCAGTTATATCAAAAGATAAATTATCCCATCCTGTCATATACACTCCGCCGACATCAAAAACTATATCCGGTGAGACTGCAATAAGCATTCCGGGTTCCTGCTGAGTAGCGCCGTACTGCGCTGCGATCTGGTCAATGGTTTTCCTGTACAGAACTACGTTAGACCCGTTTGGAAGCAATAATTTGATTTCAAAGAAATCCTGATACTGCGAACCAATATATTCAAGGAATTCTTCCGAAAGGAAATTATACTTCAATGTCAGCGTTGACTGATTATTTAAAATGGCGAAGCATTGGGAAATTGATCCGCTTGAAGTAGTATATCCAAGACCGGTTGAAATTATTCCCATAAAGTTACCCTGAGCCGGATCGACAAAACCAAGTCTGCTTATTACTCTGCCGTCCCCTCCTTTTGTCCAGGCATTGATGGTTCCTTCTTCAAAATCATTATTGAGAAGAGCGTTTGAAAATTTAAGATCATTATTGCCGACCTTCATCTGGAAGTTTGCGTGATGACTGCCCGGATCAGAAGCCGCGAAGAAAGCCTGTGAAGTAGTCATATTATCAACAGCAAGTCTCTTTGTGACTGAGTCCGCAATTGTCACACAGAATCCGCTGCTCACGACTTTATCATATCCATAATATGTTTTTGCGCCTTTACCTAAAAAAGCATTACCAAGATCAGGATTTTTTGTGCTTTCACAGGAGTTGTTCAGAATTACAGAATTTGGAAATGTTCCTGTCAGGCTGGAGATATACGGAAATCTTACGGCATAAATATCAGCAATCACATTCACAGCTCCGACGGTGCTGATCTTCATATTTTTCCAGATTGCAAGCTTTCCAGCCTGAAGCAATGCTTTGTATGTATTTGTATAAACAGCCGCATTTGTATCCACAACTTCACCGGTTGCAAAAGCTTTACCCTGCGAACCGTGAGTAGCAAGTACAACAAATCCGTAATTTATAAAAGTATTAACTGCGCTTACCGTAGCTTCCTGATTTGTAAGTGAAGTTA
>CALMST010000156.1 GCA_937872315.1 uncultured Ignavibacteria bacterium
TGTGGATGGTGTGAGGATGGAGACTAAGAGTATGATGCTTTTGAAGTAGCAGGCAGTTAAAAGATAGTAGTTAGTAAGTTTAAGAAAATGAAGGAAATTACTTTGATTCTGTACATTCGATTCTGTTTGAAATGACAGACTATTTTGTAGCATGCAGTTGAATTAAAAAACCAATATTAGAAACAAATCTTGCCAGGGAATTTAAAATTCTTATTTTCAATGAAGCTTTTTCAGGAAATACGGATATTCATGGATCAGTCCGGGTCCGGTCATGATTTATCTTTTCGCATAACTGTCCGAAACGATTTATAGAAATAAAAATTATTTGTGAATTGATTCAAAACAACTGGAATTTTATAATCAATTAACAGAGCCCATCCTTTCCCTCCAATCGCAATGCGAGGGTTGTGAGGAGTTATTTTTTTAATTTCAGACATTAAATCGTGAAAGACAAATTTCATAAACTTTATTAACATATATAAATGAAAACGTATTGGACAGGCCTGCTTTTCTACTTTAATAATATCAGAGTTATCACAAACATTGATTTTTACTAAAATAAACAAAAATATGAAAACACTTACAAATTTGTTAATTGCAATCTTTGTTCTTAGCTCTATGAATATAGAAATGAGCAAAGACGGAATTGTATTTAATCCGGCATATGTATATTCACAGCAGGAAAATTCTGTCTGGAAGGACAAAGCGGATTTTTCAGCAAATGAATTTTCGAATGTTAAGCCTCAGGAATTCAGATATCTGAATTTAAATATGTTTTCGCTCGCAAATATTCTGAACTCATCACCTTTTGAATTCAGTGACAGAGCAACATCTTCTCCATTGATCATAGAATTACCACATCCGGATGGGGGAATGCTGAAATTTTACGTAACGGAATATTCAATGATGGAACAGGGACTTGCAGATCAGTTTCCCGGATATAAAACTTATAATGTAAAAGGTATTGATGATCCATATGCAGTCGGAAAGATCGATATTACTTCAGCAGGATTTCATGGAATGATCATGACACCAAAGGGAGATTATTTTATTGACCCAGTTAGTCTGGATAACACAGAGAATTATATAAGTTATTTCAAATCCGATTTTATCAGCGCGCAGCCATTTGAATGTCTGGTGAATGAAGTTGCAGACAATTCAGAATTTATAAACAGCTATAATTCAGATGTGACAGGTCAGCAGTTAAGGACTTACCGTCTTGCATGCGCAGCTACCGGTGAATATACTGCTGTGTTCGGTGGAACGGTAGCAGCCGGACAGGCAGCAATTGTAACGGCTATCAACAGAGTCAACGGTGTTTATGAGCGTGAGTTTTCAGTCAGAATGACTCTGATTGCAAACAACAGTTTGCTGGTTTATACAAACGCTGCAACTGATCCTTATACAAACAGCAATGGTGTTACTATGCTTGGTCAAAATCAGACAAATATTACAGCCGTTATCGGTTCAGCAAATTATGATTTCGGTCATGTTTTCAGTACAGGCGGCGGAGGTGTTGCGAGTTTGGGCGTGATCTGCAGTTCATCTTCCAAAGCAAGAGGTGTGACCGGACTTCCTTCTCCGGTCGGAGATCCGTTTTACATTGATTATGTAGCTCATGAAATGGGTCATCAATTCAGAGGGAACCATTCATTCAACGGAAATTCGGGAAGCTGCGCCGGAGGTAACAGAAACTCCACAACTGCCTGGGAACCCGGAAGCGCTAGTACAATTATGGGATATGCCGGGATCTGCAGTCCGCAGAATCTGCAGTCAAACAGTGATGATTATTTTCATTCAGGAAATGTAAGTGAGATCACGGCTTTTACACAGACCGGTACAGGAAATAACTGCCCTGTCATAACCAACACAGGAAATACACCTCCTGATGTTACTGTTCCTGCAGGTGGATTTACAATTCCAATCAATACTCCGTTTGAGTTAACCGGATCTGCTACTGATAATGAAACACAGGGTTCATTAACTTATTGCTGGGAGGAGTTTGATCTTGGCGCCGCGGGAGCTCCGACTGCTCCTGTTGGAAATGCTCCGATCTTCAGATCATTTTCTCCTGTTACCACACCAACAAGAATTTTTCCGAAGTTAAGCGATCTTCTTAATAATACTTCAACTATAGGTGAAATATTACCTTCCTATACAAGAAGTCTCAGTTTCAGGTTAACGGTAAGAGACAACAGCGCAGGCGGCGGAGGAATAAATTTTAATACATTAGCTTTCAATGTAAGCAGCACTGCAGGTCCGTTCATTGTAGGTTCACCAAATTCAGCCGTAACATGGGCTGCGGGACCACAGACAGTAGGATGGAATGTTGCGGGCACAAATATTGCTCCCGTAAACTGCGCCAATGTCGATATTTTATTATCAACAGACGGAGGCGTAACTTTTCCTGTAACTTTACTGGCAAATACTCCTAATGACGGTTCACAGTCTGTTACAATTCCAAATATCAGCACTACGACCGCAAGAGTTAAAGTTAAAGCAAACGGAAATGTTTTCTTTGATATTTCAGATGTTAATTTCACAATAACCGGAGGTCCGGCGCCGTTGCCTTGTACTGATTTTGCATCCGGAACATTTCCTCCTGCATATTTTTCAATTGATTATACCGGAACAAATTACTGGTCAAGAAATGATGTATCAGCTTACGGTACCGGATCAGGTTCTGCAAAATTTGATTTTTACACTGCCGGCAATAATGAAAACCAGTCAATTGTATCAGACGATTTTGATCCTTCAGTGGCGGGTACTTATCTGACTTTTGATGAAGCTTATGCTCCATATACAAATTCAGATTTCGGACCTGATACTTTATTGGTTGAAGCTTCAAACAATTCGGGAGGATCATATACCGTATTAGCAACTTTGACCGGCAGAGCTGACGGAACAGGAGAATTGAATACTGCGCCTGCTAATGCAAATTCATACACTCCGGCTAATTCAGAGTGGGCACCGAAAATTTATGCTCTTCCGGCCGGAACAAACAAAGTAAGACTTAAAGCAAAAAGCGGCTGGGGAAATAATTTATATATAGATAATTTATGTGTACAGACGCTTCCGGAAGCAGTTAATAGTTCAGTGGGTGTTTACCCTCAGGGATTTTACAGAGGTACACCGGGAATATATGATATTTCGAGAGATACAGTGAGATTGTATTTGCATAGAATGGATTTCCCAAATGTAATTGCTGATTCAGCAGTTGTATATTTAAGTTTAGATGGTATAGTAAATACAATTTTTTCTAAAGCTCTTTCAGGTTCATATTACATAGAAGTAAATCACAGAAACAGTATAGAAACCTGGAGTCTCACAGATATTGCATATGCAAGAGGAACTACTTTTAATTATGACATTGCTTATTTGAATAATGCATATGGAGGTAACCAGTATCTTTCACCTACACCCGATTACTGGGGAATGTTTGGCGGAGACGTGGATCAGAACGGATTTGTGGATCTGAGTGATGTTAACTCTGTTAACAATGATGCAAATATATTTGCCGCCGGGTATGTAACTACAGATGTGACAGGTAACAATGCTACAGATCTTTCGGACGTATTGCTGACATACAATAACAATGCAAACTTTGTTCAGAAACAAACTCCTCCGGGAGCAGCACCGTTACTGCGGCCTGTGATCAATATTAACCGGAATCCTGTTTTTGAAAATGATGCTCAGAGACAGAAATATGAAGCAGGATTAAAAATAAAATCTAACCGGACAGAAACTGAGCTCAATCAAATCATTCCGGACTGGAGTCCAATGCCTTCTACGGAATATATGAATAGATTGAATGAAGTAAGGATAGAAAAAATTATAAAAGTTAATACAAATAATAGACGCAGATGAAATAGCGATCTTTTTTAAAATAGAATAAAATTAAAAGACTGGGAGAGATTAATCTTTCAGTCTTTTTTATATCAATTACTGTTTATCCTAACCTTCTCACATCCGTAGAGGTTTTGCGAGGTTAGGTAACTCTGTGTCTGATCATTATCCCAGAATAAAAATGACTGGTATTTTTTTACATTTCAGAAATTTATCAAAACTAATGTAACAATCCTCTTCTCCGCCAAATACATTCTGAATTACTGTTAACAACTCTGCATTATATCCGGAACTTAAATTTAAATTTCTGAATAGTTCCGCATACACAAATCCACTGTCCTGTCCCGTGACTTTGATCTGAGGCTGTTTAACAGATTGGATGGATACGCATATTAGAATTCCTCTTTGACGATCTTGTCATTTTTTACACCCAGATCCGCAAGCTGTTGTTCAACGGCATCCATCATAGGCGGAGGACCGCAGACATAAAAATAGCTGTTGATATCCGGCACAGTGTTTTTCAGAAAATCCTTATCAATATGACCGCTGAAATATTTTTCAGTTTTCTCCTGCGACAGAATGTTTATGAAATTCTTTCCGAGTATTTGTGAAAATTCATTTTCATTTATAATATCGTCTTTAGTTTTATTGGCAAAGATCAGCATATTGTTTCCGGTCTGATTTTTTCTGTGCAATTCTCTCAGAATAGAAATGAAAGGAGTCACACCTGCGCCTCCCGCAATAAAGACACCTTCGCCTTCATAATGAATAGCTCCGAAGACACCGCTGATAATGAGTTCATCTTCCGGATTCAGCGAGAGCAGTTCATTCGTAACGCCATTATGTGAGGGATAGGTCTTGATGGTAAATTCCAGAAAGTCATCTTCCGGAACGCAGGTAAAAGTAAAAGGTCTGACCTCTTCTTTCCAGCCTTCTTTGTTAATGGAAATATCGGCAGCCTGTCCGGGGGTGAAATTCACATCAGCAGGCTTGACAGTTCTGATCCGTCTTACGTCATGTGTAGCATTTTCTATGGAGATTATTTTTATGTTAGTGGGTTCCATGAGGTTTTTATATAAAATTAAAAAATTTTCACGGGAAATGGAATAGTTAATTGAGAACTTAAGGAAAAGAAATAATAATAGTCACGAATTATAAATTCTTACAAATATAATTTATTAAGTGTTTTGTGAAAACAGGAGTCAATCTGTGGCTAAATACAGTTTCGGAATAAGACGGACAACTTTTGTATTTTATATAAAAAATTTTGCAAAGATTTAAAACTAAATATTGAAAGCAGATATATAATTTTAAATCATATAAAATTCATTTTGATCCAGCAAACATCTCATTCGCCAACCTCAACAGTCTCACAGCCTCTTCATCACTCACATTTTCAAAGTTTTCATATACCTGATTGACTGCATAGAAATTATCGGGAATGGTGAGGCAGTAGATCATGACATTGACATACGAGCGGATTTTTTTTACTGCGCATTCGGAAGCTACGGGTACGGCTACGATGATCTCTGATGCTTTGTCTCTTATCAGCATTTCTATAACCGGCAGCATGGTTGTGCCGGATGCAAGGCCGTCATCCGTAAGAATCACGGTTCTTCCTTTGAAATCAAGCGGAGCTCTGCCGGGCATGTAAAAAAAGTATTTTTCCATAAGAGCCTTTTTTGCTGATTCTGATTCACTTCTCAGATAATTCTCATCCACGCCGAAATCCTCGTTGAATACAGCACCGAAGAGGCTGACCATTCCGATCGGATATTCCCGGTTGTAAGGATGTCCTATGGTATGAGTGAGAATCAGCTCCAGCGGAAGACCGAGTAATCTTGCCAGTTCGAAGCCGATCGCTGCTCCTCCCCGGGGTATGGCTATAACAGCATTATCCGACCCATTATACTTTTCCAGTCTTCCTGCAAGGATCCCTGCTGCATGATCTCTGTCTCTGAACATAAGTTTATAATTTTAATTTTGAATTTATTTTATAGGGAAGTTTTTTACAAGGATATGAATCATTAAATCTTATGACAAATGTCATGTTTTTTTGAAACAGCAGTCATAGTATTTTTTGATTGAAGATGGTAGTTTTGTGTAGTTAAGCAAATGCCGGTATCTCCGGAATGTCTTAACTGTTACATTGCGGGAATTAACAAATCAGGAGGAATTAAAATGAACGCATTACAAAAAAGTAATTTATTTCCATTCGCTCCGTTATATTCGGATCTGTTTGAGAACAATTTTTCAGGCAGTAAATTCGCAAGCAATCTACCTGCAGTCAACATAAAGGAAAATGAAAGGGAATTCAAAGTTGAAGTTGCTGCGCCGGGATTGCAAAAAGATGATTTCAAAATTACCACCGAGGGCGGTCTGATAAATATCAGCGCAGAGCACGAGGAAAAAAAGGAGGAAAAAGAAGAGGATTACACGATGAAAGAATATAACTACAATTCTTTCAGCAGATCCTTTGCTCTCCCTGATAATGTAAAAGAAGATGACATTAATGCTAAATACGAGGATGGTATCCTGAAACTCATTCTGCCAAAGAAAACTGAAATGGCTAAAGATTCAAAGAAAAAGATGATCAGAATAACATGATCTTAAAAGTAAATACCGGGATTGTTTT
Source organism: uncultured Ignavibacteria bacterium (assembly GCA_937872315.1). Lineage (GTDB taxonomy): Bacteria > Bacteroidota > Ignavibacteria > Tepidaquicellales > Tepidaquicellaceae > JAGPCH01. The sequence goes on from CALMST010000156.1 coordinate 6,482, forward strand.
TAACAACCCCACTGTAAGGATGTAATAAGCAAACAGATCCGGTATTATCAGGAGATTGTTACAACTCTCCGAAGGCGGGATATACAAAGCCCCGCCTTTTTTTATGCTCCTTCCGGCAGGGGAATAATGTTGATAACAAAGCGGCGGATGAAATATCCGTCCCATTGAAATGGAAAATCCTGCTTCAAGTTTTGGGAAAATGGATTTTTTAAAAATCATATCTTCAATTTTGAGTTTGTCTAAGATTAATTTATATTAATATAAATTTACCGGTATTTTAGCCGTCCTGCTCTGTTATCATCATCGGATAAAAAGGCATCTAAAAAAAGTAAAACCATTAGATAAATCATGAAATAAAATTAATTACTTTCTATAAAACTCATTTATAATTAGTTTCAAAAAAAATAAAATTAAAATTAAACATTATAATCATGATAGATCAGACCTTAGTAAGATCAGGCTTTGATGCCGAGATACTTTTTGGAGAAAGATATATAAAGTATCTTCTTTTGAATTCCATAGAGACGGGGAGTCTGCCACTTAACATTACTCTTCCTGTCGAAACAGATGACGGTATCAAGGATCTTGTCATTAACATATATGCGCCGACGGATTATGAAAGGAATTATGTTCCGAACTCCGGTGCGGAAGCGCCGGCAGATGAAAGTGATGAAAGCTTTAAAGTATTCATAAACGGTCGCGATGATGGTGAACCGGATCTTTTGATAGTGGTGCGGGCGGATTTTTATTATGACGGAGAAGAGTATATTGACAGGGAGATCGAGATCTTTACCAACTTTAATCTTGAATCGGATATTGATGACGAAGGAAATCAGAGTAATACAAAGTTACGTGTAGAGCTTGTGGATCTTGGCGGATTGTTTGTCACTATTGCTCTGGCTACTGCCGGTATTTTAAAAGAAGAAGCTATAGAAAAAATGAGACCTTATTTCGACCGTTCGATAGATACAGGTCTGGTCGGAAGTGACAAAAATGTTCAAAGTGTCTTTATGAGAAAGTTCAACGGTGTAGGTACCGTACCTGATGTGATAGGTTTGTATCTTAATTTAAGGCTTAAGAGTGGTCCTGAACCCGACAGTTTTTTCGGTGACAGAGGAAATCCGGATAATGCAGAGAACTTCCTTCCGGAAGAAGATGATATAGCTTTTGGAATGCCCGGCGGGATATATTCTATGATCAGCAAAGATGCATTTGAGAGAATGGCTGAAGAGACCGGTGAGGGTAGCGGGGTTTTTACACATCCGATTCATGAGGATCCTTCAGATAAAGACAGTCCCGTGATCGGAAAAATTAAGAATATTACAATCACACCGCATTCAGGAAATCTTGTAATAGATGTTCATGGAGATTACAGGATCGACTTTCTGCCTGATCCGGATTTTCATCTGTTCATAACACTAAAGCCATCAGTAAACTCTGACGGTATTATTGAATGGGATATGGAATACAGAGTTGATCTCAATCCTTTTCTTGAGATCGCATCACTTTTTCTTCTTACAGTTTTGAGCATAATATTCGGACCCGGAGGAATGCTGGCAGGCGGGATAATTGCCGGACTTGTCTTTGGCGGACAGGAACTAATAGTAGAGCCGCTACTTTCTGCGGCAGTTGCTGATAAAGGGGAATCACTTTTGGATGCTTCTTTTTTTGATGCCATTCCGAACAGACTTACTATCGAAAGCAGGAGATGGGATCCGTTTTATTTTACAAGGCACCAGATCGTAGCAAAGACAGATATACTTCTGATCACGCAAAACGGTATAGGTTTCTCCGGTAAAGCTCTGCTGGATAAAGAACACGAAGCAGTTAATCATGTTGTGATCCGTGATGAAGAAAGAGATGATACAGGCAAAATCATTAATCTGTGGTATCGTGTAAAGGATCATGAAAAGGCGGGTAATGATTTTGTTAATATATTCCCCGGAACTGACAGAGAGGATTTTGTGAAAGCAGTTGATCCGAAAGGGGAGACGAATTTGTATTCTCTCAGCATTGCTCAGGCTGAAAACAGGATCAGTGAATTCAGATTGCCGGCATATATTCTTTATGTGGCCAGTAAAGTATATATTGCTCATTCGCAGGTGGACGGTATTCTTGTAATTGCGCAAAGAGAGATCAATGATAATAAGAGTGATCTGAAAAATGAATTTAAGAAAGCAGCCAAAGACAGGATCAGGGATGAACAGGAAGATGAGCTGCGGGAAATTGCTATAGAAGAACTTGAAGATGAACTGGATGAAGATCCGACCGAAGAGCAGATCGATGAAAGATTAGATGAGAAAATAAATGAACTTGCTGAAGAAGAGTTGAAATCTTATGTGAATGAAGAACTCGATAATGACCTTAAGCAGAGAAATGAAGAAACATTGCGTTTTGATCTACCGCCGGAAGAAATGGCAGACCTGCAGTCGAGGAAGTTAATGTTTTTGAGTAAATTTGCAGTTATAAGAAGAGAAGGAAAACCGTATTACCGTGACAGGAAAGACAGATCGACAGCTGATAATTTGATGTCGCTGCCCGGGTATAAACCTGATGAAGTGTAGAGTTTTTTTGAAAGTATTATTACAACAAATACATGAAAAAATATAGACCGGATTTTTTCTTTGTTAATGCTCTGTAAAAATTTTTTATTCGGCAGATTATTACAAATCTGTTTTAACTCCTTCCGATCCAATGTATTGTCGCAAGATGTTAGAACGATTTTTATAATTTACTCACGCTGCCTCTATCCCGAAGAGGATATATGCGGGGAAGGGTTTCTGAAGTTAATTTCTACTGTAACACATTTCCCGGCTTAATTTTAATCCATTTTTAAATTATGAAATGGATATACACCCAATCAGGAAACGTATAATCTTTTCTGTTTATTTGTTATTTCCTTTAACATAGCAGTGAATAGCGGGTGTCAAAATTGTTTCTTTAATTTAAGAATGATTAATTGTATAATAAAACATAAAAACTTAAAGGAGTAAAAAATGAAAAATTATTACACACGATTTGTTCCGGCATTCAGATTCATTTTCACAATTACCATGATATTTCTACTGAATTCCGGAAATGCGTTTTCTACCGGTACATTATTTCTCGATCAGGATTTTGATAATCCTTCATTCCCGCCTTCCGGATGGGAAGTTTCAAACACTTCAAACTACAATTTTATAAGAACATCATATGCAAGCGGATACGGTAATGGTTCAGCCAGCGCAATGGCGGATTTTTACGATTATGCAAGCGGTGGTTTTAATCTAATCACTCCGACATTACCTGCAACAACGGCAGGGGATTCTCTGATTTTTGATCATGCATATGCATCAGGAAGCAATGAAACTGACAGACTGGAGATCTATACATCAGTTGATAACGGGGCAAACTGGATCCTGCTGATAAGTATTACCGGCGGTCCCGGCGGACCACTTGCTACCGCACCATCTACTTATGATCTGTTTGTTCCTACTAGTTCACAATGGGCTACAAAAAAATACAGCATTCCTGCCGGTACAAATAAGATAAAGTTCACAGGGGTATCTGCTTATGGTAATAATCTATATCTGGATAATATTAAATTGGGGGTGCCATATACAAATGATGCAGGAGTTAACAGTGTCTATGATCCGAAATGGGGAATCACTCCACAGTCCATGACTCCTAAAGCTGTTGTTAAAAATTTCGGCACAGGCTCGCAGTCTTTTCAGGTGACGATGACAATTAATCCGGGCGGTTATACAAACACTCAGAGTGTGAATAATCTTGCAGCAGGTCAGACACAGGAAGTTACATTCAGCAGTTTTAATTTTTCGACGATTGGTAATTACACTTTGAAAGCATACAGCACACTCGCAGCTGATCAGAATAATTCGAATGATACTATTACAAACACGCTGTTAGTTACTACAGCTCCGAGAAACATAGTACTTGAATACTGTACGGGAACCTGGTGTCAGTGGTGTCCCTGCGGAGATGACGAAGCCATTCACCTGGAAACAGTTTATCCTAACTCTGTTATTCTTGCATATCACGGAGCAGGATCAGATCCATACAGAGTTTTTAACGGCAGCGGAATAATACAGGCACTTGGCTTTCCGGGATATCCTTCCGGACTTGTTGACAGAAGATTAGGCAGTAATAATGGCTGGGGATCATTCTTTACAGATGCGGAATACCGTTATTCTTCAAGTCCCGGCGCAACTGTTAACATAGTTCCTACATCAATAAATTTTAATGCGGCATCAGGAGAGTTAGCAGTTGATCTGGATGCAAGAGCACTGACCACTTTGCAAGGTCAGTATAAAGTTCAGTACATTATCACGGAAAACAATCTAGTATATTCGCAGACGGGAAATTCATACTGCACCGGAAGTTCTTCGTGGACACATAACTGGGTCGTAAGAAATGTTGTGAATGATGTAGCGGGAGACAGTGTAAACACCGGCACATGGAACGAGAATCAGGTTTATCCACTCAGCTTCACTACAACGATCGATCCTTCATGGATAGCCGGCAATTGTGAATTTCAGGTAGTCATATATAAAGATAACGGTGCATTAAGTATTTCTGAAGTGCAGCAGGGCATCAGACAGCCGGTTTTAACCACGGGTATATCAAATACCGAAACTTCCTTACCTGCCAGTTTTGAGTTATCTCAGAATTATCCAAATCCGTTCAATCCATCAACGAGTGTAAAATTTTCTGTTCCGAAAGACGGGATAGTTTCATTAAAAATATATGATGTGCTTGGTAAACTGGTTGAAACATATGTCGACGGATTTTTGAAAGCAGGCAGTTATAATGCTCAGATCGACGGTTCTAATTTTTCAAGCGGAATTTATTTTTATACATTGAGTTCGGGTGATTTTGTTCAGACGAAAAAGATGAATTTGATCAAGTAAATTATGATCATGGAGATCTAAAGTTTATCGCATAAATGTTTGGAATTTATTTAGACCCTCCTTTCTGACCAGTTGGAGGGTTTTTTATATTTAAAAGGTATCTGATAATTTAATTCCTTTAGATCTTATATTTACTTATTTTATAACCTCAAAATAATTTTTCCGTAACCGGATCATATTCAGGATCCAGTTATTATTAAACAAACAAATTTACATTTAATGAAATTAATTAATCACCTACTGATCATCTTTTTATTTTCGATGATATTGTTTTCAAACTCAGCAAATTCCTGCACAACCTTTTGCATAAATACAGACAACGAACTGGTATTCGGAAAGAACTATGATTTTGATATAGGTTACGGGATCGTTCTTGTCAACAAAAGCGGAGTATTCAAAACTGCATATACGATAGATGAAACACCTGCAGAATGGACTTCAAAATACGGAAGCGTCACATTTAACCAGTTTGGCAGGGAATTCCCGATGGGAGGAATGAATGAAGCAGGACTCGTGGTTGAACTTATGTGGCTTGATGAAACTGTTTTTCCATCTGCAGATGACCGCGCTTCTGTCGGCGGTATTCTTCAATGGATACAGTATCAGCTTGACAACTGTGAAACAATTCAGGAAGTTATAGATACTGATAAGTTTTTAAGAATTCCTGAGGGTTCTATAACTGTTCATTATCTTATAACGGATAAATTCGGAAAGACGGCAACTATCGAATTTCTGAAGGGACAGCTTGTTCAGCATTCGGGGGATGCGCTGAAATATCCAACTCTGACAAACGATTCTTATGAAAAGTCACTTGAATATGCAAAGATCTTTAAGGGATTAGGCGGATCGAGAATGCTGAACGGTACAACCAGTTCACTGGACAGATTCACAACATCCTGTACAATGCTCAATAATTATTCAAAGGAAAAAAACGGGAATGCGGTAGATTACGGTTTTGAAATTCTGAAAAATGTCAGTCAAGGCAGAGCGACTAAGTGGAGTATTATTTATGATATCAGGAATATGAAAGTTTATTTTAAGACACTTGAAAGCAGTAATATAAAAACAATAGAATTTGCCGGGCTGGATTTTAATTGTTCGGATCCCGTAAAGATGACCGATATTAATTCAGATGCAGAAGGAAATATTGTTCCTTTAATGACTGATTACAATATGCAGGTTAACAGAGATCTTATAGAAGAATCCTATAACGGAGTAGAGTTTTTAAAGGATATTCCGGGTGAAGAAAGAGACAAAGCTGCTTTATACCCTGAAACATTAGGCTGCCAAAATTAAAATTAAACGGGAAAAATGGGTATAAAAAAAAGAGAAAATTTCAAATTCTTGATTGTTAATTCTTAATTTTCCATTCTGCTTTCCCTGAACATCATCACCCCCGCGAGTAAAAAGAAAAATGAAGATACAATGAAAGTTGCCTCGATAGAAATGAGCTTCATTAAAAGATAGCCAATGAACGGGGCAAAGAGACCACGAACTCCTGTAAGGGTTATATGAACAGCCTGATAATTTGCAACCTGAGAATTGGGAGCATAATAGATGGAACTCAGATTCCAGGACATTGTAACTCCGCTCATTGCGATCCCAAAAAAGAAGAAAGTAATATATAATAATATTTCAGGGGAAATTATATGATTATCAACTCCGAAGTATTTTATTGATAGCATCAAAAGCGGGAAGAATATCAGTCCGATAAAGAGATAGCCGCAGAATCTTGTGGGATTTCCGATTCCGTGTTTTTTACCCATAAGAGGAGTGAACAATATAGTCGATGCATAGAACACAAGACCTTTTGCAATAGATATCGGAGCGTAATCCAGTTTTAGAGTATCAACAAGAAAGATAGGTACGGCCGGGCTTGCGATCATAAACGCAAGTCCGTAGAGAAAGAAATTCATTTCAAATCTTAAGAAAGGTTTGTTCTCCCTGAATATCCTGAACAGATTTCTTACCGGTAAAATAATTATATCCTTTAAAAGTCTTCCCGAAAATCTGCCTGAAAATTTGTTGTGTGTCTCATCAAAAATCTGTCCCATTTTTATCATCTTGGCAAGATTCATGTATGATAAAATATCAAACAAACCTGCGATAGGATAAAAGATCTTATAGAGCTGGTAATTTAGATCCAGCAGATAACCAAGGAATGTAGTTACAACAAGTATAATAACGGTGTATAAACTCGATGCATAAGAGTATAGAATGCTTCTTCTTGCAGGAGAATAATTGTGTTTAAAAACAGTGTTCCATGAGGGTTTGATAAGTGAATCAGTATAACTCATTGCAGCTATACAGAAAATAAAAAAGTTTGGTGTTTCGAAAAACGGAATTATAAGCAGAAAAAACCTGCTGAAGATCGCCATAAAAATAATAGTTCGGGACTGATTATTCGATCGGTTTATTATCTCCGTTCCGTAAATTGAAAAAAGAAATGCTGAACTTGTAAGAAAAATAAGTATCGTAACCTGAAAGTCAGTTGCAAACAATGACTTCTTAAGTATAACATCCTGAAGCATCAGGATGCCGAATGCCAGACCGTTGAATGCCTGTGATATTAAATGTAAATGAAAAGTTTTCTTTTCGAGAGTTTTGAATTCCTGATCGGGTTCTTCATTTAAAGAAGAATTATTTTCCGGTAATGAGTCCTTTTTCAATCTCAATATGATGAAGTTCGATTTTTACAGAAGGATACCTGGAAGAAATATGCTCTTTAAGTTTTTCCGAAGCGTAAACAGATCTGTGCTGACCGCCAGTGCATCCGAAAGATATCATAAGATCGGAAAAATCCCTTTCGATATAATTTTCGATAGCCGGGTCGGTGATGTCATAGACGTTTCCAAGAAATTTTTTCATTTCTGTCTGGGAATCGAGAAACATTATAATCTCTTTATCTTTCCCTGTCAGAGTTTTAAAATCTTCTCTTCTCCCGGGATTATAAATAAACCGGCAGTCGAAAACAAAACCTCCGCCATGACCGGTAGTGTCCTGTGGAATACCTGATTTTTTGTAGCTGAATGAGTTTATATGTATTGTTAAAGGCATGAATGCAATATAGTTATCTTAGGTTGTAAATTAAGTGGTAATTGGTATTAGATCTTAGTTCATTTTTGTGCAAAAAGATTTATATAAACTACTTTTTATGTGAATATAAAAACCTATCAGCCGGCAAAGAAAGTTCTTCCGCATGTTATAGATATAAATTGCCGGAAATCCATTCTTAATTGGCGGCAAAAATTTCAACTCACATAATGGAAGAAGAGCGCTGATCTGTGTCCCGTAAAAGAAATTTTTAATTATCGCCAATGATCTGAATTTCAGCCGGCTAAAAACTAAAAATCAAACATGCTAAGCTGGTCTTTGTTTCTTAAATCAGAAGGGACATAAAACAGATCTGTGGAAAGCGGAGGAGCGGGCTTATTGAGTCCGTATTTACTGCAGCCGGCATCAAAGATCTTTTTAACTGTTTCAGCCCATAATCCTTCACCGGTAAGGCGGGTTCCGAAATTATTATTGTATAATGAATCACCGTGAAGTTCTTTGATCCTGTTAATTATTTTTTTTGCGCGGTCAGGAAATTCCTTATTCAGCCAGTCGGTGAAAAGCTCTTTTACGGAATGCGGTAATCTGAGCATTACCCTTCCAGCTTTTACTGCGCCGCTCTCTGAAGCGGCTTTTAAAATAGCAGGAATCTCTTCATCAGTAAGTCCAGGAATTACAGGCGCAACGTTTACAGCCGTAGAAATTCCGTTTGAAGATAATATTTCAATTGTCTTTAATCTCATGGCGGGTGAGGAAGTCCTTGGTTCAAGTTTTCTCTGAAGATCATGCTTAAGCGTTGTAACGGATATGACCACTCTTATAAGATTCATTTCTGACATTTCTTTAAGTATATCTATGTCTCTCAGAACCAATGCATTTTTGGTAATAATAGAAACGGGGTTTTTGAATTTCAGAAATACTTCAAGACATCTTCTTGTGATCTGAAAATTCCTTTCAGCCGGCTGATAACAATCAGTATTTCCCGAAAAAAAAACTGACTGCGGGATCCAGCTTTTTTTCATTAATTCGTTTTGAAGAAGTCCGGGAGCATCACGTTTTACCATTATTTTAGTTTCGAAATCCAGACCGGATGAAAATCCAAGGTATTCGTGAGTGGGACGTGCATAACAATAAATGCATCCGTGCTCGCAACCTCTGTATGGATTTATGCTATATCCAAGTCCGAGATCGGGACTATTATTCTTTACAAGAACAGATCTTGAATGGTCATTGAAAAATTCAGTCGGGACTTTCTTTTCGGACCCTTCATTGCTGATAATGTGAGGATCTTCGTTATTATGCTCAATTGAATTATCTGTATGAATTTTCTCGAATCTGTTGGGAATATTGAACTGTGAACCGCGGCCTTTTATCTTGTTGTTTTTCAAGATTTAATCTAATATGAATGCCTTATATTATTAAGGTTAAAATTTTTCTCTTTACATTTCCTGCCTCAAAGTCACGGATCCACAAAGCTTCAGATATACATAGACTCAAAGCTAAATATTGCGGGTTTTTTCCATTCCAAACCGGTCCGTGTAAAGATCCTCCGCATTTCTTAAGATTATCTGGCATTTGAGAATCTTTTTAATTGCTTATGTTACCGCAGGAATGAAAATTAAAAACGATAAGTAAGGTGAAGAAAATTATTGATGTCATCTTAATGATTTTATTAATTTATTCTACTGCAGTATAAAGAATTATTCTCCGTTTTTCAATTTTACAATCAAAAATAATCCTTCCGAAACAAATCCTGACTTGTAATTTTAAGCATATAAACTTATTTTGTTGCCTATGATAACACTATTTTTATTTTTCTTAATAATTGTATCCATTTTACTTATAGGTGTTGTATTAATGCAGTCATCTAAGGGAAACGGATTAGCAGGACCTATCGGAGGTTCAAGCGTCACAATGGCTTTTGGAGTAAGAAGGACTTCAGATATACTTACGAAAGCTACAACCGTTCTTGCCACTGTCCTTATATTAGGCAGCATAGTTTTTAATCTGATGATAGAAGGCGGTTCTACCGGTGATGAAAGTATTATCCAAAAGAATGCAGGTCAGCAGCAGCAGCAGTTACCACCTACTACTGTTCCTCCATCTGAGCCAAATCAGACACCGTCGGAAACCAATCAGCCTCCGTCAGAGACTGATCAACAACAAAATACTCAGGAAAAAGCTCCTGATGAAGCTCCACCGCAGGATAAATAATAATGTGAAATTTTTGTTGATATTTAAAAAATTTAAAACAAGCACTAAGAATATATTTCTTAGTGCTTGTTTTTTTTTAATGATAATACCCTTTATTTCCGTAAATCATATATCAGCTCAGAGCGATCCTATCCGGTTAAATCTTAAAGAGTATCCAAAGAGCAGTCTGGTCTATATGGAAAACAATGTTCTTACCGGAATTGATTCACAAAAAAAATCAACGGGTAAAATAAAATTTAAAATGAAAAAGGATCCGTGGAAAGCCGTGCTTTATTCGGCGCTGCTCCCCGGAGCCGGTCAGTTCTATAATCAGTCATACTGGAAGATTCCGGTAATTGCCGGACTTGGAGGATATTTTATTTATGGTTGGATTGATAACAATAATCAGTATCAGGATTATAAACAGCAATACATAAATTCACAGACTGAAACCAATCCTTTCGGTAATCAGCAGCTACTAAATCTCAGGAATTTTTATCAGGATCAAAGGGATAATTTTATTATCTATACTTCGATCCTTTATCTGGTAAACCTTATTGATGCTTATGTTGATGCCCAGCTGTTTGATTTTGACGTTAGCGAAAATGTTAATTTCGGAATTCTCCAGAGAGAAAAACTTGTCAAACTAAGTTACGGTTTTTAATAACCGAAGACTTCTTCAAGAGTAAGAACTTTCACTTTTCCATAGCTCTCCAGTGTTTTCATATCAAGTTTCTTCAGATCACCAAGCACTAAAATTACATACTTATTGTCTTTGATATTTTCATTCTGAAATTTCAAAACGTCACTAAGACTTAACTGCGGGATCTGTGAATAAACATCCTTTCTGATATCATAATCAAGTCCCAGTTTTTTAGATCCCTCATAATAATACAAAATATCAGAATCATTGATCCTTTCAGACTGAATATTTTTTATTATTGAATTTTTTGAATTACTAAAGGAAAGCTGAGACTCCGGAATATTATTTAAAAGTTCGGTCATGCCAGCCATTGCCTCAGGAAGTTTGTCAGCCTGTGTACCGATATAAGCTACTGTATAATTTGGCTTGTCCAGTTTCGAAGTACTCTGGTAACTTGAAAATGCTGAATAGGCAAGCGCTTTGGATTCTCTTAATTCCTGAAAAACGATCGATCCCATACCCCCGCCGAAGTATTCATTGTAAAGTGTTATAACCGGTATATTATCTTTATTATACATTCCGCTTTTTGAAAGCATGATTATCTCCGCCTGCTGCATGTCATAATCTACGACATAGACTGTTGTTTCATCATAATCGATCTCCGTAAATTTATTTTCCGACTTAGCGTTTTTTAATCCGGACGGAACTTTATGGGTATTATTAACAGATAATGCTACTTCTTCAGCACTCTTCGGTCCGAAATATAATACTCTCTGTTTATAAGAAAACAGATCCTTTATAACTTTGATAAGATCTTCCGGAGTTGTGTTTTTCAATTCTTCCTCAGAAAGTCTGTAAGTAAACGGATTATCTTTACCGTATTTTCCATAGTTAACCAATCCTGACCAGAGGATAGTTCTTTTGGATAATTTTGCATCTTCTCTGTTTTTCAGAATATCGGACACTAAATTATCAAGTGCTTGTTTATTTCCTTTTGGGTCAGAGATCAGATGTTCGAGAAGTGAAGAGGCTTTATCAAAATTTTCCGAAAGTCCGTAAAGACTGACTGTAACTTCATCTTCAGAAACACTGACGTTGTATGTACTTGCCAGCTTGTAAAATTCTTCCTGCAGCTGAACTGAAGTGTATTTTGATGTGCCGAGATAGTTCAGATAATCAACTGCAAAAGTAAGTCTTCTGTCCGAGTTGGATCCGGATTCTATTTTATATACTAGATTGTATATCTCATTTTTCCTGTTCTGAAGATAATATAAAGGAATGTTGTCTTTTAATTTTAATTCACTTATCTCTTTTTTGAAATCAATGAATTTTGGTTCGATGTCTTCTGTCTGTTCATTTATAATGGTCTCTGTGAATTCCGATATATCATTGGCATTTACTTTGACAGGATTTATCTCAGGCTTTTCCACTTTTTGAATGGTTGTATCTACTCCGGTTCTTTTATAAACTATTACATAATTATCATTCAGATTTTCATTTGCATAATTTATAACATCCTCCCTGGTAATTTTTGCAAGCCTTTCTTTGTAGAAAATATATTTTTCCCATGGTATGTCATTGACAAATGATCCGACAAAAGCATCAACTCTCGCATCGTTTGATTCAAGACTTTCAATATGCCTTAATTTAAGATTACTGATAATAGCAGGGATCATCCAGTCGGGAAATTGTCCTTTCTTAACAAGTGCGATCTGCTCCATTAACAGATCTCTGACCTGCTCAAGGGTCTGACCTTCGCGGGGTTCTCCTCCAAAATAAAGCACTGAGTAATCTTTGTTAATATCTGTGGAAGCATACGCATCTATTACTTTCTGATCCTGAACGAGATTTAGATCTATAAGCCCCGCCTTCCCGTTGGAAAGAATATTCTCCAGTATGTCTATAATATCCGCTTCTTTGGAATCAGCTCCCGGAGCTCTGTATGCGAATATAACAGATTCACTGGATGGACCCAGTACTTCTTTGACTATTGGACTTGTAACAGGATCTTCAACCGGAGGAACAAACGCGGGAACTTCCTTACGCTGCAATCCGCCAAAATACTTATCGATTAATACTATGGTCTTGTCAAAATCCAGATCTCCTGAAAGGCAGATTGCCATATTATTAGGTACATACTTTTCATTATAATAATCTATGATCTTTTGAATGGAAGGGTTCTTTAGTTGTTCGACGCTTCCTATTGTAGTTTGCGTTCCGTATGAATGTTTCTGAAACAATCCGCTGTACAGATCTTCCCATACTTTGCTCATGTCATTATCCAGACCTCTGTTCTTTTCTTCATATACTGCTTCAAGCTCTGTATGGAAAATTCTCATGACCGGATTTCTGAATCTCTCGCCTTCCAGCTGCAGCCATTTTTCAAGCTGATTGGAAGGAATGTCGCAAAGATATACTGTCTGTTCAACGGAAGTATAAGCATTCGAACCCGAACCCCCGATCGAACTTATCATTTTATCATACTCATTAGCTATGGAATATTCAGAAGCAAGATATGATACACTGTCGATCTTATGATATAATAATTTTCTTTCTTCCGGATCAGTGGTGGCACGCCTTTGCTCATAAAGAGAAACTATGGTATCAAGATAAGGCTTTTCCAGCTCATAATTTTTTGTCCCGAATTTATCGGTACCTTTAAAAAGCATATGCTCGAGATAATGTGATAATCCCTGAGCATCGTGAGGATCATTCTTGCTTCCTGTTGCGACTGCTATATTTGTATAGATCCTCGGAGCATCTTTGTTTACAGTGAGATAAACTTTTAATCCGTTATCAAGAGTATATATCCTTGCATTAAGAGGATCATTTTCTACAACTTCGTAAGAATACTTTCCGTCAGTTACAGTTTTGGTTTGTGAATATAAATTTATAAAAGTAATAGAGAATATTATCTGTAACAGAAGAATCTGACTTATAATACTTTTTAATATTGAGCGCATTTTATATTTATAACAATTTAGTTTACAATTGATAATGATACTTTTAAATATATATGTTATTTAAGAAGAAACATTTTTTTTGTTTCGGAAAAATTTCCGGTCTTAAGAGTATAGTAATAAACACCGCTTGGAAAATCAGAAGCGTTCCAGTTTAATTCGTAATTTCCGGGTGAAAGGTTTTCATTTACCAAAGTTGCAATTTCGGAACCCAGAGCATCATATATTTTCAAAGTTACAAATCCCAATTCCGGGACCCCAAATCCTAAATGTGTTGATGGGTTGAACGGATTCGGATAATTCTGCTGAAGCGAATATGTAACCGGAATTCCTGTTGAATAAGTAGTAACTCCTACAGTGTTGTTACTGTGACCGGTTAAATTAACAAAGATCGTAGTGTCATTGCTTAATATTGTAAGGGTTGAATTGAAAGACTGATTTATCTGGTCAGGTCTGAATTTTATTCTGGCATATCCAAGTTCATTCTGAGCAATTGCAGAAGGAAAATTTTCAACGGAAAACTGAGGTGAGGAGGAGTTTACAGAATTAATGTTCAGATCTCCTGTACCGTAATTGAACAAAGTCAGTATCAAAGATGAAGTATCATTAACTGCTAAGGTATCAAATGAATAATTAAACGGTGATGCTGAAATTTCTGGTCTTGAGATATTAGGAATTACAGAAAAAGTGCTTTTGATCCGGTCTATAAATTCCGGGTGATCAACGAACGGACTCCTGTTGTTCTGATAATTCTGAATGCCGTTTTCCCTGAATCGTTCTCTGGCATCAACGGTATCTGAAATATTCCACTGTCTTAATACGTTCTCCTGAACAGCATCCATGAATCCGCCGTAATTCTGATATCTTATAAGAAAATAAAAAAGACTTCTTGCTACATTTCCTTTATGAACATCTCTTGGCTCAAAAACTATATTTCCACCTGCATCATTTCCGAGTTTCGAACCACCGCCTTCCCAGGTAATGTTAGAAACTACAATTCCAAAATCATAATTATTTCTCCTGTTGTTTGATGTCTCATCAGTAGGATACAAATGATGAACATCACTTCTCATAGGTTCATTCTGACTGAAGAAACCCTGCGGGAAAGTATGTTCAGTATTCATGCTCTGGGGAGGATTCACGCTTGGAATACCTGTTGTATAAACTTTTCTTCCGGTATATACACACTCAATAGTATCATCCATATTATAATCATCTATTGTTGAAAACATGGCTGTTCTTGATGTTGTATAATTGTTGTTTGTATTGGTCGAACAGAAATTTTTCAAAGCCAGTTTTAAGGGTTCATCAATTAAGCCCTGTGTAAAACTGTACATAACATCAGGATATTTTGCTGTTGCAGTTAAGAAATATACTATGGAATAGTTAAGGTCCGGACTTTCAAATATTAAAAAATCATTAAAGGTGATATTCTGATTTGATCTGAAATTCAGAGTAAACAAAACACTGTCAAGCGGATCTATAGTAATATTATCTGATGAAATAATAAAACTGCCTGTGAGTGTTCTTACACTGTATGTAATTGTTTGACTGGTAGGATTTTTTATAAATACAGCAGCATTACCGGTTACATTTGTTAAAGTTGTATCAAAAGTAATAGTGCCCGGAACATTCTGGGCATTAATATTGCCGGAAGCAATAATAAAAACAGCAGCTAAGGCTGCCAGTAAAATTGTCTTAAAGTTCATATTTTTAATTTGAGTAAATTAGCTCTTAGAATAGGAAATTTAAAGGTTAATAATAGGATTTTCTTCAATAGCGTTTCAATTTTTTCGCTTCTGAATCGTCTTTAAGACTCGAAGGCTCTAAGATACTCAAAGGTAAAAAATTGAATATAAGGCAAAGTTATAGTTTGTAACCAAAATTGCTAATCGTGAAGGATTGAAATATGAAGCGGAGCTTTCTGAACAGTTGCGTTGCCAAACAGAACAGACTGTCCGAAGACAATTCAAATATATCTGACTCAAAG
>CALMST010000157.1 GCA_937872315.1 uncultured Ignavibacteria bacterium
TCACATCATACCCGCTTCTTGCCCATTTGAGATTTACTTTCCCGCCCTGATCATTCGGGACATCTTTGACATAGTTCAGAATAGGTTTAGCGCTGATTGCAGAGCCGAAGTAAGCATAAGTTCTTCCTGTATAGTTAAGTCCTGCATTTCTGAATCCATAGGCTCCGCAAATGACATCATCATAACCGTCTCCATTCAGATCCCCTGCTGCAGAAACAGAAATTCCTAAATAATTTCCTGCAGTATCCCCTCTCATAACAACATCGGAAGAATTATCCATTTGTACTCCCCCTAAATATATAAATGATCTTCCTGAATTGTTACCATTTCCATCATCAAACCAGGCTCCGATAATTACATCATCGTAACCATCTGCGTTAACATCGCCTGCGCTTGATGCTGAATGGCCAAATTCTCCTGTACCTTCCAGAACTACATCAAATACAATATTCATATTGCTCCCGCCGTAATAAATATAAACTTTCCCATCCATGCCATTGACAGAGTAGTCCGGGGTGCCAATTATTACATCGCTGAATCCGTCACCGTTAACATCACCTGCAGAAGAAACCGAAGAGCCAAAATGATCATATTCATTTTCTCCGGTCATAACGATATCTGCGGAATTGTTCATTGCTAAACCTCCGAAATACAGATTTACTTTTCCGACCTCTACTCCTCCTGCATCACTATTCGGTACAGCGATCATTACATCGTCGAACCCGTCTCCATTGACATCACCTGCAGTGGAAACCGTATTACCTAAATCATCACCTGCCGTACTTCCCGTAAATGACAGATCAACAACATTATTCATGGATGCTCCTCCAAAATATATGTATGCTCCGCCTGTTAATGATGATGGTCTTATAGTTCCGACAATTACATCACTGTACCCGTCTCCGTTCACATCTCCTGCTGTTGAAACAGAGTAACCCAAACCATCGAAAGCAGCTTCTGTCAGTATAACATCTGCGCCGTTGTTCATTACAGCACCGCCGTAATAAATATAAGCTCTTCCGCCAAATGAACTGTATCCGTATGCGCCGACTATCACATCAGCATACCCGTCGCCATTCACATCTCCGGCAGTTGCTACTGAACGGCCGAAATAATAATGTATCCCCGCTCCTGTCATTGTTACATCCGGAATATTATCCATTAAAGGACCGCCAAGAAAAATATATGCTCTTCCTGTATTTGCGTTATATCCATATGCACCGACAATCACATCCGGATATCCGTCTCCATTAACGTCTCCTGCATTTGAGACAGAAGATCCAAAGTAATTATTTAACCCTTCTCCTGTCATTGCAAGATCTGAAGTTATCTCATTCTTCATGTAATAATCAAACAGGTATGCCCTGCCTGTGGAAGAATTGTATCCTTCACCTCCGACAATGATATCCTGATACCCGTCTCCATTGACGTCACCTGCCGATGCGACACTTCTTCCGAAATTTTCCGATGTACTGCTTCCGGTCATTACAGCATCAGGAATAGTTTTCATTGTAATTCCTCCAAAGTAAACATAAGCTCTTCCTGTTTGAGAACTGTAAGCGATCGCTCCCACAATCACATCCGAAAATCCGTCTCCGTTAACATCGCCCGCCGATGAAACCGAAAAGCCGAACAGATTATTTATCGCTTCACCTGTTACTATATGATAAGGAGTTGTACTCATCGCCGGAGCTCCACGAAAAATATATGCAGCGCCAATATTTGACAGGTAACCGTAAGCACCAATAATTATGTCAGAGTACCCGTCTCCGTTTACATCACCTGCTTCTGAGACAGAGGATCCGAAATTATTATTAGTCGCATCACCGGTTAGAATCAGGTCAGCTACATTGTTCATGGATGAACCTCCGTGATAGATGTAGGCTCTTCCTGTACTTGTCGAATATCCGTACGCGCCGACGATCACATCGCCAAATCCGTCACCGTTAACATCTCCTGCATCCGAAACAGAACTTCCGAAAAAATTATTGGTCGCCTCTCCGGTCATAGTAACATCCACCGAGCTGTTCATAGGTGAACCTCCGTAGAAAATGTAAGCCCTTCCTGTGTTTGAAGTATGCGCCTGAGCTCCTACAATAACATCTGAAAAACCGTCGCCATTGACATCGCCGGCAGATGAAACAGAATTACCAAATGAAATTCCGGCAGAACCGTTTATGATCAGATCTGCTGTATTATCCATTGAATTACCTCCTAAATAAATGTACGCTCTTCCTGTATTTGAAGAATATCCGTAAGCCCCGACGATCACATCCGAGAAACCGTCACCATTCACGTCACCGGCAGTTGAAACAGAATAACCGAAGTAATTTGAAGTTGCGCCGCCTGTAATAATAACATCGGCAGTGGTATTCATATTCTGACCACCGAAGTAAATGTATGCTCTCCCTGTATTTGTAGAATATCCGTAAGCTCCGATTATTACATCGTCATAACCGTCACCGTTGACATCTCCTGCCGAGCTGGCAGAAATACCGTGCCTGTAACCGGTTCCGAGTCCGTTAAAGATCTTGCTCTGAAAAGCATCAACTTCCGGATCATCATCCGGGATGAGACTATTACCGCTTTCATCGGTGAGACTGTTCAGCCAGTCTTTTGTGACTCCTGATGGAAGTGAATCGGTTTGAGTGTATGGAGTGTATTGGGTGTTTGGAGTGTGTATGTTTTCATTATTTTTATCCTGCTGAATTATCCAGTTGGAGGATGCAGAATTTGTAGCTTGGAGGGATACTATTATTATAATAAATATCACAACGAATATTCTATAAAATGTTTTCATACTAATATTTTTTTATTGTTAATAATTATATTTTAAATTAAATGAATACTGATCTCCGGATTCATCAATAACTCCACACACTCCACACACTCCACACACTCCACACACTCTATACACTCCACACACTCCA
>CALMST010000158.1 GCA_937872315.1 uncultured Ignavibacteria bacterium
TTTGTTAAGTTTATAAATTTAACAATTTCTGAGGGGACATTTGTCACTATTTCAATAATATCATTCTCTTTGTTTCGCTGAATTCATTTGTTACCAGCCTGTAAAAATACACACCACTTGGCAGATTGATGGCATTGAATTTATATTCATAGCTTCCCGGCTGAAGTTTTTCATTTGCAAAAGTTTTGATTTCACTTCCTCTCGAATCAAAAACTTTCAACTCTGCGAAAGTGGATTTTGCAATATCAAACTTAATGGTAGTTTCTGGATTGAAAGGATTCGGATAATTATTTCCAAGACTGAATTCTTCAGGTACATTTGACGATAAAACGCTGATGCCGACATTAGTTCTGACAAGTGTTATAAGGAATGTATTAGCTGAAGGAATTGAATCAATACCGTTATATCCGATTACTCTCCATGTACATTTAACCGAATCTCCTGTTGTTCCCATTACATTAGCAATCGAATCCAGCAGGTCTTTTCTGACCGAAGCAATTGAATCATGACCGTTATTATTACTTTCGAAAGAGAATTCGGGATTATTACCGATTTTTTTGATCTTCACTTTGTAGGTAATGGAAGGATCTGTTCCGCCTCTGCCGAATATGAAATCCTGTGACTGAGTATTTGAATTTGATACTTCCACTCTTGTCCCGGCTACCGGGGAGTAAAGCGGCATTGCCGATATATTTAGAATAATTGTAAATGCTGCATCAGTTGTATCTCCAACATTTGGATTCGATGAATCAATAAGTCTCAGCTTTGCCTGAGTAGTGGAAGGGATCTCAGGAATTGTCATTTGATATTGATTAAGAGATGCCTGAATATTATTCTGAACAGTCTGCCATGTCGAACCACCGTCAGGGGATAATTCTAAATTTAAAGTTCCTGAAGACAAAGAACTTCCCCAGTACACCATGGTAGTATTTCCTGTCCTGAATCTCTGACCACCGTTTGGATATCCTAAAACTACAGGTCTCGATGAGATGGTCATGCAACCCGCATTTTCTGAATTACTTCTGATCAATGCTCTTGGCTGAGGTCCGAAACCCTGAACCAGACTTATAGATCCGTTAAGATGACAGTAACTCATGATTGTTCCGACTATCGGGATCTGAGGTCCGCTGTAACAACCTCCTTCTACTGTATAACAACTGTCAATCGGTCCGCCGACCCATCCGCAGTTATGTGTGTGATTTGATCCGAAGTTATGTCCGATTTCGTGCGATACAACCATTACATCCCATGAATAAGTCGGGATCGGCTGAAAAGCTCCGTCAGTATTGCTGAAACCGTAACCGAATCCTGAGTTTAAACTTGAGCATAATACATTAACATAAGCAATACCTCCGAGACCACCGCTTCTTACCGTGATAAAATGAGCGAGTGTTCTCTGAACTGTTTGCTGATTTGTATTCCATTCATTTCTGAACTGATTGAGCAAAGCGTTTGAACCGGAGCCATTATAAGGATCAGTCGTGGTCCAGACTCTAACATAAGGAATTGAAAATCTTACGTTAACTTCTTTCATATAAATTGCTGATGAGGATGCCATCAATGCAATTGCGTAATTTGTCGCATTTTCAATTGAAGAACCAAAATGACTATAAGTTATCTGGTCTATTTCAAGCGCTATATCAGCTACATACATATCGGTTGCCGACTGATCATTCATCTTTCTGATGATCTGCTCTCTCATTGCAGCGAGCTTATCAGATGAAAGTTCATCTTCGGTACCGCAATTAAACGGATTCTTTTTCTTCAGATTGGATTCATTATATAAAATATAATTATCAGCATAACTTCCATCTGAGTTTTTTAATTTTCCGAGAACAAAATTACTGGAAGATGTGATCATTATACCCGATACATTATCTTTTGAGAAAGTGATTGTAACAAGAGAATTACTAATCCCTTCAACGCTCCCGGTATATGAGACCGCAAGATCAAGTTCACTTCTGTCAAGCTCAACATTACCTTCTGCTGTCCTTGATACAATTTTTATATCCGGCGCTAGTATGTCGAATCTTTTCAGCTTTAATAAAGCTGTACCGTTCTGTCCGTTAAGATTATAAGGAAGTGTTAAGGAAATTTCCGGACTTTTATTATCATACAGGTTTCTGAGTTCATCTTTATTGATGTTCAAAATGGTCGCTTCACTGATATATTCCTTCATTTCAGCTGAGTTTAAGACTGAATTATCTGTGACATCAAAAATATTGTAGTTGTTTTTATTCTGTGAGTAAGAATATTGAGAAGCAAACAAGGAGAAAGCAATAATAAATATTGCCATTGTAAAACGGGAGTTGAGAATCATATTAAAGTGTTATTATTGAAAAAATAATGGATTTAGTGGAGTTAATTTAGTGATTATTTAACTCTAAAAAAATGTTTTTAGTTTCTGAAAACTTTTTTGTAAAATCCCGCGAAACAGTTTTCCCCTTTTTTCACCGGGTTTGTTTAAATATTTTACGGTCAAATATTTTAACGTAAGCAAAAAAGTTAACCCTCATTAATGAGTTTTAATAAAAAATCAGATAAGATCCCGGATCATTCTTCCGGTAATGAACCTGTTCATAAAGAAGAAGGATCAGTCAGTAACAGTAAATCCGGAATCTTTTTTTATATTCTGATCATGTTATTACCCTTAGCCGCAGCTTTTTATTACGGTTACAATGCATTCAGGGAAAATGGTTTTTTAAGCTTTCCGCTTGATGATTCATGGATCCATCTTACATTTGCCAGGAATCTGGCAGAATATTTCAGCTTTTCTTATTTTAAAAATGAAGCTGTGACCGCAGGTTCGACCTCTCCTTTATATACTATCATTGTTGCGATCGGATTCTTCATCACGGATAATGAGATGATACTGAGTTATGTACTTGGAGTTTCCTTTTTTGCACTGGCTTCGCTTTACTTTTATAAACTGAATTTAAATGAATACAGGAATGAGATAGTAGTTTGTCTTTTATTCAGTCTTGTGTTTATTTTTGACTACTGGATAGTTTTCATTTCACTTTCCGGAATGGAGACAACCCTTTTTATTTTTATGCTGATCCTCGGAGCATATTTATATAAGACTGGAAAGTTGATCCCGCTTGGCATCGTATCGGGACTTATTTTATGGACTAGACCCGACGGCATTGCGTTCATAGCGGCTGTTATTATTGATATAATTTTCAACCGCTATTTTATAAAAGACAAAACTAATAAATCATCATATTCTTCTAAAGAAATATATACTGCTTCAGCCATATTTCTTATCATAGCGGGATTATACTTCGGGATGAATCTGTATTTATCCGGAACCATACTTCCGAATACTTATAAAGCAAAAGTATATACTAATATAGGCATGGACCAGAGAATAACTTATCTGAAAAACGTTTGGTCATATTTTACTGTAGATATTTATAAACTCCTTATGCCGGGATTGATTCTGTCATTAATACTGTTTGTCCGGAAAGTTTTAAAAAGAGAACATTCATCCAATTCATTATATATTTTCTTTGTTATATTCTTTCTGTTCATCCATGTAATGAAGATACCTGCTTTTACCAGATTCGGAAGATATCTTATGCCTTTGATTCCTTTTTACATTCTGATCTCTCTTTCGGGTTATAAAGAAATTTTCGGAATGCTTTCGGATCATTTTAAAAAAATTCCGGTATTCAGATATGTTATGATAACAGTATTTGGAGCAGTGATCTCCTTTAATGTATATTACTTTCAGCTTTATAAAAGCATTGTCTCAAGCGAAGATAAATACATATATAACAGACAGGTAAAGACTGCAAAATGGCTGAACGGTAATACTGAAAAAAGTGATGTGATCGCTGCTCATGATATAGGAGCAATTGGTTATTATTCCGGCAGAAAGATCGTGGATGTTGCCGGACTTATCACACCGGAACTGGGTGAGCATCTTAATGACGAAAATTATTCGGATTATATGACGGACTATATGGAAGACAAAGGAGTTACATATACAGCTTTCCTGAGAGAATGGTATGTAATCAAAAATCAAAAACCAGTATATATGACACCGGGTAATGAAAACAGGGAAGTAATGATAGTTACTAAATTCATTCCGGGTAAATCTGAAGTGCTGTCGAGAAAGGTAAATTCTCTGATGATGTCAGTAACGGGTTATTTAGAAAAGAAACAGGGAGACAGTATTATATCTCTGATGAATGAGGTAATAGAAACAGATCCCGAATATTCACTGGCATATTATTACAGATCCTACGGTCATTTAGTTAATTATGAAAACGAAAAATATGAAGCCGATATACTAAAATCGATAGAGCTTTATCCTGAATTTGCTGAAGCATACCTTAGCTACGGTGGCTATTTAATGGGTATAAGAAATTTTGATAAAGCAAAGGAAGTAATACAGAAAGGTCTTGAGATAGATCCATACAATAAATTATTGAAAACAAATCTCAAAGCAATAGAGGATCAGATAAAGGCTCAGGTGCTGAAATGATGAAATGTAATCAGGAAAGATTTTAATCCTGTCTTTTATATTTATTGTTTCTATAGCTGTCCGTCTAATAACAAAACAATTATTTTCCCGCAGATTAACACGGATATTCACAGATCATCAAAACAATTTAATTTGCAGGAATATATGATTCATGATAATATATGCTTGTTCGCGGCAGGAAAGTTGTCAATCAGTTGCTGTTGATCATAAGCGGTCAACTTAAGTTAAGCTAAAATTATATTTTTCAGGATTAGGAACAGCTTTAATATGCAACAAACTGCAATGTCCCCGGAAGTTAAATAAAACTCTGAATCCATTCAGAAGTCAATTTCAATAAACATATCAATTAGGTATTTTAACCCAACTCAAAAATTTAAACACAGGAGAAAACTAACTAAATGGCAGAATTATTTAAAAATCTGATCAACGGTGAATGGAAAGATTCCGCCGGAGGAAGAACTTTTGAAAACAGAAATCCGGCTAAATGGGAAGATGATATAATCGGGATATTTCCGTCATCTGATGAAGATGATGTAAAAGAAGCGGTGGCTGCAGCTAAAGCAGCTTTTGATAAATGGAGATTGGTTCCGGCGCCGAAGAGAGGCGATATTTTGAAAGTTGTAGGTGACATGATGCTCGAAAGAAAAGATGAGATCGCATTTGAAATGACAAGGGAAATGGGAAAGGTCTTTGCTGAAACCAAAGGTGATGTGCAGGAAGGCATAGATACCGCTTATTATGCGGCTTCGGAAGGAAGAAGACTTTTCGGATATAATGCTCCGAGTGAATTACCAAATAAAATGAATCTGAGTTTCAGAGTTCCGATCGGTGTTGGAGGATTCATAACTCCCTGGAATTTCCCAATGGCAATTCCTACATGGAAAATGTTCCCGGCGCTTGTTTGCGGTAATACATGTGTATTCAAGCCTGCGGAGCTTACACCAAAGACTGCTACTACTTTAGTTGAGATTATTGACATTGCAATGAGAGAAGTACTCGGAAAGGATTACATTCCGGGTGTGATCAATATTGTGCACGGTAAAGGAAGCATTGTAGGGGAAGCGATCATTTCACATAAAGATGTTGATCTGATCTCATTTACCGGTTCGACAAAAGTAGGTAAGCGGATCAATGAAGTTGCGGGAGGAGAACTCAAAAGAGTCTCGCTCGAACTTGGCGGAAAGAATGCTCAGATAGTCATGAATGATGCTGATCAGGAACTTGCTCTCGAGGCGGTTTTATGGGGAGCATTCGGCACAACCGGGCAAAGATGTACAGCTACTTCAAGACTTATATTACACAAAGACATTTATGATGAATTTTTGATAAAGCTGACCGACAGGGCTAAAAAACTTAAACTTGGCTATGGTAATGACAAGGGAATAGATGTCGGACCTTGCGTTAGTGAATCTCAGAGGGAAACAGTTAATTCCTATGTAAAGATCGGTAAGGAAGAAGACAAAGCCAGACTGGTTACAGGCGGTGAAATTGCAACCGAAGGGAATCTTTCAAAAGGCTGGTTTTATCAGCCGACTATATTTGCAGATGTAAAACCCGGTATGAGAATAGAGCAGGAAGAAATATTCGGACCGGTATTATCGGTAATCAAATGTGAAAATCTTGATGATGCTATCAGAATTCTCAACGGAACAGTTTACGGATTATCTTCAAGCATATTTACTCAGAATGTAAATGACGCATTCAAAGCCGTAAGGGATATCAAAGCAGGGATTACTTATGTAAATGGTGCGACTATAGGAGCCGAAGCGCATATGCCTTTCGGAGGAGTGAAGCAGACCGGTAACGGTCATCGTGAAGGCGGGTGGACTGTCTATGACTTTTATACAGAATGGAAAGCTGTTTATATAGATTATTCCGGTAAACTTCAGAGAGCTCAGATAGATAATTATTAATTTACTATTCCATGGTTTGTATTAAAACAGGTTTTCATTTATAGAAAGCCTGTTTTTTTTTACAGACTGATTTTGGTCTTATAATACTGAATTTAAAATTTCAAATTTAATTATGGGTTCAAGGACATTATCAGTGCAGCAATTGTAAAACAGTTATTGTAAGCTGCTGTAATTCGAATGACGCCGCTTCACTTGCTGCAAGAGGACTTGCATTTTATCAGACAAAACAATACTTGAAGATGCAAAACGCCAGGCAGCAGAAAATAACACCGGAAAATCCGAAAAGAAGCTTTCCGAAAATATAAAGAAAACAGAAGAAATTTTCTTGGGGGAAACGGATAATTAAGAATTAGGCAGATGAATTTTATATGAACTTGAAAAGGAGAGATGAAGATGAAAAGGGTAATGATTATTTTTTTAATGCTCCAAAGTTTTAATCTGATCTTATGTGGAAATAAAGAGGATCAAAAAAATATTACCATGCAAAGAGCTCAGATAGATAATTATTGATCAGTGTTTCTGTGATATGTTTATAATCAGGTTCTCTATGATTTAAACCTGTTTTATTTACATACTCATTTTTGTCTTTCAATACTGAATATAAAATTTCAAATTTAAACCGGTTATTTTTAATTAACAAAACTTAAACATGAAAAAACTTTTTTCAATATTCACATTCGTTTTTATAATCGGTCTTTCTGACGGGTTTTCACAGCTGGATCCAAAGGAACAGCTTCAGGAAGGAATTGCTTCTTTTAACGGCAGGGAATATCAGGAAGCTGTTAATTATCTTACAAATTATCTCAATACGGTGGCTGATGATAAAACGGCCATGACCTATCGCGCCTATGCATATTATTATCTGGGTAATTACAGAGATGCTTTAGAGGATGCGACCAATGCCATTGCAAATGATAACACATACGCATTATCTCATAACGTAAGGGGATTGATTTACACAGCTATGAACAATTATCCCGAAGCCATAAATGATTTTACTGAAGCAATATTTGACCAGCCGGATCTGGCTGAGGCATACATGAACAGGGGACTTGTATATAAATCTATGAAAGAATATTCTCAAGCGGTTACTGATCTTTCCAGCGCAATAGATCTTAATAATACATTGCTCGAAGCATATTATTACAGAGGTGAAATAGAAGTGTATATGGGAAATTATGATGCGGCAATTAAAGACCTGAATATAGTGCTGATGAACCGATCAAATGACGCAGCTTCACTTGCTGCACGAGGTCTTGCATTATATCAGACAAAACAATACAAAAAGGCTGCTGAAGATCTTGAAAATGCAATAAGTATTAATCCGGAACTTAAACAGGATTATGAAACAATACTTGAAGATGCAAAACGCCAGGCAGCAGAAAAATAATACCGGAATATCCGTAAAGAAACTTTCCGGAAATAAAAAGAAAACAGAAGATATTTTCCTGTGTCCGTATTGCGGACAGAAAAGCGACCTGGTATGGGTTCACGGGCATTATCAGTGCAGCAACTGTAAAACTGTTATAGTCAGCTGCTGTAACGGGGATAGGGATAATTATGAATTATGAATTAGAAATTTTGTAGAAGAATTTAATATGAATTTGAAAAGGAGAGATGAAGATGAAAAAGATAATGATCGTTTTATTAATGCTTCAAAGTTTTAATCTGATCTCATGTGGAAATAAAGAAGATCCTGAAGAAATTACTATACAGAAATCAGATCGTTCGAATGAATCAGATAAATCAAATGAATCTGATGAAATAGTTGATTCTGAACTAAACAAAACTAACGCAGATAAAACCGGGACTGACAATGAAAATCTGGATGGACATTCTCAGGGTAATTATAATCCGAAAAAAGTAATTGCTTCTGAAGAAGTAAAAAATCATATCGGAGATTATTTAACTATCAGAGGTTATGTTGCAGATGTTCATGTAAGTGAAAAAGTTTCTTATCTAAATTTTGAAAACAAATTTCCGAAGAGTATATTTTCTTGTGTAATATTTTCCTCAAAAGCTGAAGCTTTCGGTGATCCTTCGAAATATAAAGGTAAAGATGTAGAAGTAACGGGAATGATCACAACTTATAAAAACAAACCGCAGGTTATTCTGAATTCACCTGACCAGATAAAAATTTTAAAATAAGAAATAATTATGGAAACAAGATCAGGATTCGTAGTGATATTCGGAAAACCTAATGCAGGTAAATCCACTCTTTTAAATTCCTTACTCAATTACAATCTTTCAATTGTCAACAGGAAGGTTCAGACCACTCGCGACAGGATCATGGGTATTCTGACCGAGGAAAATTATCAAATAGTATTCATTGATACTCCCGGTATACTTGAGCCGAAATATGAACTTCAGAATTACATGGTATCTGAAATTAAGACATCTCTTGTAGAAGCAGATCTCATTATACATATAGTGGATGCCGCTAAGGTAAATTTTGAGGATATAAAAAAAGTGAATGAAGATTATAAAGAATTGTTATCAAATAAAAAAAAGATAATTGTTCTTAATAAGATTGATCTTATGAAAAAAGATAATCTGCTACCGGTGATACAAAGATTGATAAATGAATTTGACTATGATGAGATCATTCCTGTATCTGCATTAAAAAAAGAAAATACCGATGAACTTAAGAAAGTTATATTGTCATATATTCCTGAAGGACATTTTTTCTATGACAAAGATACTCTTACAGATAAACCCGAAAAGTTTTTCGTCAATGAGATCATCAGGGAAAAGATCCTGGACATGTATCACGAAGAAATACCATACAGCGTGATGGTGAATGTTACCGAATTCAAGGAAAGAAGCAATGATCTGACTTATATCGGGGCGGAGATAACCGTTGAACGCGAAACACAAAAAATAATTATCATTGGAAACAAAGGTGCAAATCTTAAGAAGCTCGGCGAGAGATCAAGAAATGAAATTGAAAAATTCCTGAATAAAAAAGTTTATCTTGAATTGTTTGTAAAGGTCAGAAAAGACTGGAGAAATAACAAGAAATTCATAAAGGATAAAATGATCAGTAATAACCCGTCTTAAAGGTCCTTTCTTGTGAATACAAAATTGCTTTGTATCCGATGTCATTTTTAAATACAGAAGGTTTTACGAAATCATCAACGGAGAAATAAGTCAGGTATTTATTTACTCTCCACCTGAACTCAACACTTCCCGATCTTCTGAATTCATCCCTCGATAGGTAATTCAGACGCGTACTTCTCTCTTTTGTAACTATATAAAAATTTAATTTCGTATTAACGCTTTTGAATTGAACTATATAAACTCCCGTTCCGGATCCAAGTGAATAGTAAAACTCGGTATTGCCATCCGCTCCCAGAAAATTATCCGTTGGAGTCTGCGGCTCTGGAGGAGACTCATTCTGAATGGTTACCCTTCCGTTTGGTTTAACAAAATTATTAGTCTCATATCCGCTGCCGTTTTTAAATTGTATATTGCTCTTAACTAGATACTTTCCCGAGAACGGAAAAAGCTCGGGGATAATGCATTTCACTGAATGGAGTTTTCCTTCGTCATTGTAAAGAAGTAACCCGGAGTTTTCACTGAAGTCCGTAAAATCAGCATATACGGAAATATTTTTAGCTGCATAATTTTTTTCCGGGGAATTTACAATGATACTGGATGTCTTTGGATTTACCGCATTACCTGATTTAAGATTTGTATTTACCGGTATATTACTTTTACTGACCGTTATATTCTTCTCAATAAAACTCTCATATTCATAAGTGTCTTTCTGAATAAAAATGATCTTCCCCGAAATAGATGATTTGGTCTGAGGCCAGTATACCGGTATGGTCTTGTTGTTATCGCCGGAATATGCTTCAACTATTCTGCTTGAGAAATCATCCTGGCTTATGAATTTTAAAATGGCTGTGCTCTTTACAGGTATCTCAGGAAATTTTACATTAATAAATGCAGCATTTAAATTTTTATCAATGACCGCTCCGAAAAGTACTAACTCCGGATTATCTATATTTATGTCTTTGTAAATAACGGCTGTGGAAGAATTTTTGTCGGCGATTGTAACATCGTAAGGTGACGGAACATTAAGCAGTCTGAATTTACCGAATTTATCGGTATCTGTTTCTACTCCGTTTATTATTACTTTTATATTCTGCAGAGGAAAATTTCTTTCATCGATGACAGTACCGGCTACATAACTCAGATACCCGGCTTTGGATTCCTTAAAATTTAAACTCAGATCTAATAAGATCGAAATAATGATCAGATAAAATAATTTTCGTTTTGGCATTTATAAAGTTTTAACAAACTATTAAAATTATTTATTTGAATAAATGATTAAATGAAAAATTAATACAGGATGGATAATAAATCAATTCAATCATCTGCTAATTGTTTATCTGACAATTCTAAATAAGTATATTAAAGTCAGGTTAGCAAAAATTCAATTACTTTTGTAACTCTTTTATTAAAATTGTCCGTTATTAAAATGTAATAGAGAAAAACAGGAATTCCAAACCACCTTATCTAAAATACAATTATATGAAAATAGATTATACAGATTAATGATATTTGCTTTTTGAAATACCGATCAGGAAATGTAATTTAAAAAAAGAATCCTCAACCCCCTCTCACTTTAACCAATTTAATATTTGATTAATCTTGTGGCGGAGAGGAAGTTGGGGATTGAATAATTATTTACTATTAGGACATTTGTCCTATGACTTCGAAAACAATTCCATGAAAATTCAAAAGGAATTATAAATTTTTTCAACTGACTTAACTTCTAATCCTTAAGGATGAACTAAACCTTATTCATTTTTCTACCAACATTTCATCCCTAAGGGATGAGCTAAAACTTAATTATTTTTCTATCAGTAATTTATCCTATGGGATGATTTTTTTTGATATATTCAGTCTAATGATTCTAACCTTATACCTAACTACAGGACAAATGTCGTTATTTCAGCAAAACCATCTTCTTCACCTGCATAAACTTTCCGCTTTCGATCCTGTAATAATAAACCCCGCTGGGCAGGTTGGATGCGTTGAAATTCAATGTGTAATATCCTGCAGCTTTTAATTCATTGACCAAAACAGCTACTTCCCTTCCGGCTGTATTATAAATTTTCAATGAAACAAATCCCAATTCCGGAATTCCAAATTCCAATTTAGTAGTTGGGTTAAATGGATTCGGATAATTTTGTGATAAGAAATATTTTTCCGGAATTCCAATTATTACTTCATTCTGTAATTCATGATATTCAAAATTACCGTTAAAGTCGGTTTGTTTTAATCTGTAATTATATTTACCGGTTGATAAATTCCTGTCTTCAAAAATATAATTTGTCTGAGCAGATATCGTCCCGTGACCATGAATGAATGCAATGCTTTCCCAATTACCCTGTCCGCCGGATTCATTAATACGTTCTAAATTGAATCCCGAATTGTTTTCTTCTGAAGAGGTGGTCCAGTTGAGAGTAACGTTATTACCAATGACAAATGATGTGAAGGATGCTAGTTCAACAGGCAGCGGAGAATCAACATATACATGCTTAACGCACAATCCCAGCCCGCAGGAGTCTATTGCATTAAAATAAAGTACAAAATGCCCTAAAGTATTACCCGCATTTACATATACTGAATCACCGTTCGGATCTGAAGAAATAGATCCCTGTGTGTTTCCGTAATTGGAAATCGACCAGTAGCCGGTATTCTGAGAACATGTAAAAAGATTGTTTGCCGAACCTAAAGTAACTTCTGATGGTCCGTTTATTTCGCATTGTGTCGGACAGGAAATATAAAGATATGATTTTCCTGTATATGAATTATAGCCCTGAGCACCGACCAATATATCGATCTTGTTATCTCCGTTAACATCCCCTGCCGTAGAAAGAGAATATCCAAAACGGCTTCCGGCAGTCTCTCCTGTAAAAACCATATCAGGACTGCTTCCCAAATTCGCACCGCCAAAGTAAACGCAGGCTTTGCCTTTGTATGAATCATAACCATCAGCTCCTATTATCAGATCTTCGATCCTGTCGTTATTCAGATCTGAGGCTACCGATAAATAGCATCCGAAATTATCTCCTGTATTCTCTCCGGATATTATCACATCTGCGGTATTATCCGGAGCAGGACCACCGTAATATATTTTCACTCTGCCAATCCCGTTAAAGAAGGGTTCGGAAATGACGAGATCACTGTACCCATCGCCATTGAAGTCACCTCCAAGTGTCTGATATCCAAACTGATTATGAAATCCCGGACTCGTGAAAGTTAAGTCTGCAATTGTATCCATATTAGTACCGCCAAAAAACAGATATGCCTTGCCATTCAACGAATTCAGTTCAAAAGCTCCTGTAACTATATCATCATAGCCGTCGCCGTTTACATCTCCGGCAGGAGCGCTGAGATGAAGTCCGAAAAAGCCATTAGGAGCTTCGCCATTTAAAACAACATCAGGTATATTATCGGGAAATGGTCCGCCATAAAAGATGTATATTCTCCCGGTCAGTCTATTGTAGCTTCCGGATGAGATCATAAAATCATCATAGCCGTCTCCGTTTACATCGCCGGCTCTCGCTACACTGTAACCATAGGCAAGATCACCAGGACCTTCGGTAAATGTCATATCCGGAATATTATCCATGACAGGACCTCCGAAAAATATGTAAACCTTTCCTCCTGAAAGTGTTCCTGTAATTACATCTGAATAACCATCGGCATTAACATCACCGGCGCCTGATACTGAGAATCCGATATTGTCATTTACCAGCTGATTATTGATAATTACATCCGGGGCTGTATTCATATTTGAACCGCCGTAAAAAATATATGCATGCCCGGGTCCGTCATAAGCTGCACCGATGACTATGTCTTCATAACCGTCACCGTTTACATCTCCTGCATTTTTGACGGAAATTCCGAAATAATTATCCGGACCGGCACCATTAAACTGCAGTTCATTTAATAAAGGATTTATTGTACTGTTGATCTGCGCAACTGAAATACTTTGAAAAGAAACGGACATTATGAGTCCAATGAATAAAATAATTTTTTCAGGTGAATGAAAAAGAAATACTTCAAATAAATTTTGAATAATATTTCTGTGGTTATTATTGTTCATGATTTTTTCCACTTTAATTTTCTGAAGTATCCGGAATTATATAGTTTTCTTCAGGAAGGGATTGCAGTTAGTTGTTTTTATATGAATCTACTCTGAGGATTACTTACTTGTACTGAATGGGTATGGAATTGCCTTATGATGAATATTATCCTTCCTATTTGAATGAACTGACAAAACGTAAGTTCAACAGAATCAAATAAAAAGGCAAATATTCGACCTGAATATATTTTTAATCAATTCTGTCAAAACGATTTTTTAAAAATATTCTTTGTCTGAATATAGAAAAGCCTTTACGACTTTCTTATGAAAGATCAAAAAAAATCGGTAAAGAAATCCCCGGCGGCCGACTCCCGCTGGTGATTAATTGCCTGAAATTCATTCGCATTGGCGGCAATTTATTACAGGCAGGTTAAAAAAATTGAACAAACAAAAACCAGATTAGAATTAATTTAAGCTTTCTTACATATTTGAAAAAGTTTAGGACAGTATTGTTCTTTAGTAAATAGCACATTGAACATTGCACATTGCACATTTACCTGTAAAACTCATCCTCATACCCGCCATAACTTTCACCCTGTGTGAACATACTTCCTACCATGTCTTTGTATAAGATTTCCGAATCTATTTCATCTTTTGCAATCTTTGAATTCTGATGCAGACCGTCCAGTACAAACTCCATGAGCGAAGCCAGTTCTGTTTCACTTTCGTAATACTGCGGATACTTCTTAACAAAATTTTCCAGCCCTTCAACTTTCCTAAGCTCTTTGAAATATTCCTTAAACGTCATGTCATCTTTGATATTAACCTTCCCGCCGTACTGAAACCATTCGACTATCTCCGAATAGGGATTTTTTTCTTCTTTTTCGGAAGCAACTTTCTTTTTCCTCATCAGCGGATCGGGGAAATACTTTTTGAATATTTCTCTGACTGATTTTGAAATAAGAGCTTTTGCGACTTTGATTGCGCCTTCCTGCTCGCCTTCAAATACGAGTTCTACTTTTCCGGTAATTCCGGGAAGTATAGAAAGAACATCGCACATTCTCGGCATTATAATATTATCTTTGTTGATTATAGCTCTTCGCTCGGCATTACTGATGAGATTTTCTATTGAAGAAATTGTAAGTCTTGCGCTTACACCTGATTTCTGATCTATGAATTCACTGACCCTTGCCATCATTGCAGTCATCTCAATTATCTCTCTGAAATAATAAGGTATGAGAATTTTTTTCTTCTCATCCCTGTCGATCCAAGAAAATGTTTCGGTGATCTTAATACCGTCTTCGAGAACCTTCGGATAATGAGTAATTATCTGAGAGTCTATTCTGTCTTTAAGCGGAGTAATAATATTTCCGCGGTTTGTATAATCTTCCGGATTGGCGGTAAAGATCATAAGAACGTCAAGCGGTATTCTGATATTGAATCCTCTGATCTGAATGTCCTTTTCCTGCATAATGTTGAGGAGACCCACCTGTATCCTTGGCTGCAGATCCGGGAGTTCATTTATGACAAATACGCCCCGGTTGGTTCTCGGAATAATTCCAAAATGTATTGCGCCTTCATGTGAATAATGCAGTCTCTGATTTGCGGCTTTTATCGGATCAATGTCGCCGATGAGATCGGCAATGTTCACATCGGGAGTTGCAAGTTTCTCGCTGTAGCGCTGATCTCTTGAGATCCATTCGATCTCGGTATAATCACCTTTTTCTCTGATCAGATCAACTGCATATTTCGAAACAGGATGAAGCGGGTTGTCATTTATTTCCGAACCCTTTACTATCGGTATGAATTCATCCAGTAATTTCGGGATCATTCTTGCGATCTTTGTCTTTGCCTGACCTCTCAGTCCAAGTAATATTAAATCGTGCTTTGCAAGTAATGAATTTATGATTGATGGAATCACGGTCTTGTCATATCCGACTATACCTTCAAATACCGGTTCCCGGTTTGCGATTTTTTCGACAAGATTTTTTCTTATTTCATCTTTTATGGAAAGAACTTTGTAACCGGAGCTTTTCAGTTCTCCGAGTGTTTTTATTTCTGTTAACTTCATTAAATAAATTAGATTTTATATTATATAAAAATATTTTATCCGTTATACTGGATATATGAATTGAGCATTTCGATCTTTTCTTCCTTTAACGTACTGTCATACAACATCAGATCTCTCATTGAGATCATTCCTATAAGATCACTGCCTTCTCTTACCGGCATGTGTCTGATCTTTTCCTGTTTCATTATTTTCAGGCAGTATTCGGGAGTGTCGTGAGATTCTACCACAATTACTTTAGGTGTCATTACTTCATCTACCGGAGTTTTGAAAAGATCAAGCTCCTTTGCAATGCATCTCCGGAGAAGATCCCGTTCGGAAAATATTCCTTTTAATTTCAGTATTTCCGATTGCTCCAGTACCGGCACCGCACCGATGTTATGAAGTCCCATAAATTTAGCGACATCAATAATGCTCATACCCGTTTTGACAAAATGCATCGGACGGTCTCCAAGTAATTCTTTCAGAGTCTTCATTTTAACCTCCTGTTGTTTAGTTTTATTTGAAAATAGATAATAATATTTGAATATACAATCACAGGATAGAGTAAGTTGAGTGAGTTGAGTTAGTTGAGTGAGTTGAGTTAGTTGAGTGAGTAAAGTGAGTTGAGTATGATAAGTAAAGAAACTAAAAAAGTTTTTCATTCCCGCGCGCTTCAGGAAGGAATCCATTTGTATAGATTATAGTTCATTTTCATAATTTGAGGACTCTGAAGCTTACCTCCACAGACTAATAACTCTATTTTGCAAATCCGGTATCATAATCCAAAACTGAATATCCCGGATTAATTGAACCCAAACTCTTTTTCCTAACGAATCTGTTTCAATAAAAATCTTAGCTTAGAAATTCAGAATGTTTCTTTAAGATTACCTATGGAAACAAACCGGAAAAAAATATATAGAAACAAATCCAAAAGTAATGTTCGGAAAACCGGTGTTAATCGGAACCAGAATTCCTGTCGATCTTATACTCGAAAAATTATCATCAGGTGAAACTCCTGAACAACTCTTACTGTCTTACCCAATCTATAAACAAAGAATCAATTTTTGCCTGCCTGGCTTTTGCTTCTGGATCAGTCTGAAATGAAATTGTCACAGATTAATGACTCTAATTGTTGATGAAAGTGTTGATATTAGAAAAATTATATGGCTATCACCACATTCCCCGTCTTCTCTCCCGTCATTACATATCTGAATGCCTCTTCCGTTTTATCCGGAGTATATGTTCTGTCAATTACAGGAGAGAACATACCTTCTTCAAGAAGTTTTTTTATGTAGAGTACACTGCCGTGACGGTTTACGGGCATTGGAAATTTCACTTTTTTATTTCCCATTACAGGCGTGAACAATGAATAAAACACATTCTGAGCATATGGACCCAGCTCGGATGAAATATAAATGCCGCCTTCATTCAATACCGGTTTGCACTTTCCAAAAGTACTCTTGCCTACAGTATCAAACACAAAATCAAATTTTTCACCGGACCCGGTGAAATCCTCTTTTTCATAATCTATGACTTTTTCCGCGCCGAGATTAGTCATGAGTCCGGTGTTTTTTGAATTGCATACTGCCGTAATTTTTGCTCCGGTGTTTTTCAGAAGCTGAACTGCAGCCGAACCGATTGCTCCCGAAGCACCGTTTACCAGTACTTTCTGACCTGACTTTATGTTTACTTTGTTTAAAAAGTTATAAGCGTAATGAGCGCCTTCTATGCTTGCCGCCGCCTGCTCAAATGAAATATTTCCGGGAATAACTGCGAGTGCGTTATTTTCGGAAAATGTCATATACTCTGCATGTGAGCTTAAGCCGTTATCATCAAACCCAAAGACCTTATCACCTGTCTTAAATAATTTCACATCATTGCCTGCTGATTCGACCACACCTGCAAAATCAGTTCCTGAAATTATTTTTTTTGGCTTTGTCAGTCCTGTCATAAATCTCATAAACCAAGGCTCTGCGGTTAGCATTGCGCAGTCTGTCCTGTTTACTGTTGCAGCATGAACTCTGATCAGTAACTCGTCATCTGCCGGAACAGGTTTTTCTATATCCCTGATCTTTATCACTTCAGGAGAACCATATTTATAATGTACAGCAGCTTTCATATAAATTAAAGATTAAGTTTTTTTGAAATTTTAATTATATGTAAAAAAATCTATAGTTTAACGGGTGTATAAAAAAAATTATTTTGTCATTAAATCCTTAAATGTAAATATTTTTCTCGGTACCCTTACGCATTAGCGTTAAATTTATTTTGGTTGTAGAGATTTTCCCTGTGTCGAAGGACAATTATGATTTTCTCAAAACCGGAAATCCCGAGCAAACTGAATTCTCTTATCAAGAGAAGGATGTGAATGGAATAAAAATTCTATTACTTTATTAGGAGTTTTGTCAGCGAGATTTTGCCCGGCAAGTTTTTCCATTGCAGAGATAAATGAATCTCTGTCTTTTGTTGTTTCAAGAGCAAATGTATCGGCTTCCCATTCATACATTCTGGATTGAATGTTGGAAATCGGCGTTGTTACAAGTCCGTATAAACTAAGATAAAGAAACAGCAGAGGAAGAGCGGCTATTTCATTTACGGCTGTGAATCCGAAATATCCGAGCGAAGCTTCATATAACTTAGCGGTAACAAATAGTCCGATAAAAGTTACGAGTGTTGAAACTGTCATCATTTTGAGAATGTGACGTTTTGTATAATGTCCTACCTCATGCGCAAATACGGTTTCGATCTCATTGACGGAAAAATTATTCATGAGAGTATCACCAAGAATTATCCGTCTTGATTTTCCCATTCCGGTGAATGCTGCATTTGCCTTCTTAGTATTTTTGCTCATGTCAAATGTGAAAATACCCTGAACCTTTACACCGGTTTTTTTACATAGTCCGGTTAAACGGTTCTTAATGTCTTCATTCTCCACCGGAACGAATTTATAAAACAGAGGCATAATAACCGTCGGAGCGATCCTTCCGAGCAATATTGAAAAGACAAACATTACTATACCGAGCACCAGCCACCACATATCGCCCGAATTGGAGAGTATATAATAAAACGCAAACATTAACGGAATACCGATTATAATTCCGAGCGCGAAACCTTTGAACTTTTCTTTAAAATAACCGGTGATAGTTTGATTGGATAGATCATATTTATGCTCGAGAATGTATCCGGAATAGAAATCAAGAGGGAAATTGATGAGACTCTGTCCGGCTCCTATAATTCCGAAAAAAATAAGCAAAGCAAGATAGTTGTTTGTGGTGTAACCAAACGCTATTCTTTCAATCTCTTTCGAGAGCCCGGTAAATATCAAAATTAAAAGAACAGCAAAAAAAATTATATTACCGGTCAGAGATAATATCTGATGAGTCCGGGAATATTTTTTTGCAAGACGGTCTCTTTCTTCTGAAGAAATTTTATTGTCTCCCGGTACCTGATTTATTCCGCTAATATTAATTACTTCATTCAAACTGAACTTTCAATAATTTTTTAAAATACCAAAGAAGTAATGACAGTATATATTATAAACAGACCGAAAACAAAAGTAGCGGATTTGACCATGCTTATTCTGCCAACTTTTGTCAGACCTATTGAAATAACAACATAAAACCATATCGTAAATACATCCAGTTTGTTAAGAAAAGAAAATACTTTTTCACCGATAGATTCTTCACTGAGAAATATTCCCGGACTGACTCCAGTCATGTTTCCCTTCATGATGGATATCAGGATCGCTAATATGCTTCCTACCGAAGATATAAGCATTGCAAGACCGACCACATTCAGTACACTGGAAAATTCAACACTGGATTTCATAATCTTAAGTATAATAAAATATATCAGACTGAGCAAAAGAAGTATTAAAAAAGGACCTATCAGAGCGCCGGCATATCCGATTATTTTAAAGAAAGGTCCGTTTGGATTCATTCTTTCTATAGCTTCATCAGCTTCCTCCTGTGTCATTTTTCCGTCTTTGATATTCTTCTCAAACTTTTCCATCATTTTCGCTTTTTGCTTGTCCATTGTGTTTCTTGAAAGTTCAGGATCCCTCATAAAAAGGAATGACGAAAGCAGGCTTAGCACCACTGCTATAAGAACGGGATAAGTCCAGTAATTTCTTTTTGGACCTCCGGCAATTTTTTCAAAAGTTTCACCAGGTTCGGTGATAATTCCGGACATTGCGTCGGATTTGGAAAGTTCTTCGAATTGATCTATGGTCTCAACATTTTCTTCGGAATTTTTCAGTTTATCTTCATTGTTTCCCTGACCGGTATAGTTTTCCTCATTCATGTTATTATGGTTATAGATTTATAAAAAAAGATTTACTATGCATTTTAAATTATACTAAAATAAAATTACATATATTTGCCAATAAATGTTATGGATTTTTGTATAAATTATTTCTGATCACATATTCTTCTACTTTTTTATCGAGAAGATATTTTACTGAAAGCCCGTTTAATACTTTTTCCCTTATCATGGAAGATGAAATTTCCAGAAATGGGGTATCTATGAATTTTACTTTATCTTTGAATTCTGATGAATGATCTTCTAATTCAAAATCCGGTCTGTTTAATACTACCACTTCCGAATAATCAAATAATGTCCCGGGATCTTTCCACTTGTTCAAATTTAAATAGTTATCAGCACCAATTAAGAGAAACAGTTTAACATGATCATTCCTGTATTTTTCGGAAAGTTTCTTAAGAGTATTCACAGTGTATGATCTCACATCTAAATCTTTTGTTTCAATATCACTTATCTCAAAATGCGGATTGTCCGAAAATGCGAGCTGAGCCATTTCCATTCTCTGCTTAGCCGGGATAGAATTTTTCAGCGGCGGATTGCCTGAAGGTATAAATATAATTTTATCCAGCTCAAGCTGCTCGCAGATATTTTCCGCCAATATGGAATGCGCAATGTGAGGAGGATTAAATGTGCCGCCGAATATTCCGTATTTTTTTAAAGTCATTTAGTATTTAGTATTGTGTATTGGGTATTGGGTATTGAGTATTGGGTATTGAGTATGGAATATTCATTCATGATTTTTCCGCTCATTTTTTCTTCAGAATATTCAAGTGATTCCTTCAATGCTTTTTCAGAAAGTTCTGTTCTTAAATTTTTATTATCAATAAGTTCGTGTAATCTTTTTAAATATTCAACAGGATCATCTGTATTAAAAAGTAAACCATTTGATCTGTCAGTGATCAGTTCCTTGTTGGCTTCAATGTCACTTGCAAGTATGCACCTTCCGGTAGCCATTGCCTCTATAAGTGAGATCGAAAGTCCTTCCCAGAGTGACGGAAAAACATATATATCAATAAGCGGATAGTAATCTTCGGCATTTGTGATTTCCCCCGTGAAAATAAATCTCTCAGGCATACCGGTATCCTTAGCTGACTCAATGCATTGTTCAAACAAACCGCCGTTTCCGGCAAGTAATATTTTAACATTGGGATATTTTTTTAACAGTTCTACTGAATTGGCAATAATGAATCTCTGATTCTTCTGAAAATCAAATCTTGAAACATTGCCGATGATCAGATCTTCCTCTTTGATATCATACTTCTTTGTGAGTTCATTATTCCTCTGACCTTTTTCTTCTGAAAACTTTTTCAGATCAATGCCATTGTTTATCACAGTAGTTTTACTTGTGTCTGCAATTCTATTTTCAGCAGCAGTTTTAAGATCTGCTTCGGATACGCAGATGAACTTATCGGTGTACTGCACCAGATATTGCTCGATCATCAGTGAAAAATATCTGCGAAACAAATTTCCGGAATTCAGATAATGTATGCCGTGAATAGTATGTACTGTTTTAATGTTTCCGTATTTCTTTTTATAAAATCTAGCATACATGCCTGCAACTCCTCCGTGAGAATGAATTATGTCTATTGAGTTTTCCTTTACGATCTTATCAAGATCCCTGAGGTATTTTGATCTGTAGAATTTCGGGAGTTCGATCTCAGCAAAATTAAATCCATTCTTCTTAACCTCATTCCTGAACCCGCCTTTCCCGGACGCTGCTATAAGCGCTTTATACTTTTTTTCATCAAGACAATTCACAAGTGAAAGTATATGCGTCTGTCCGCCGCCAATGAAACCTCCGTCTATGATTTCTAATACATTTACCATTTTAAGATCAGTTAATCCTCATTTTATTTTTATACCGGCTGCAAGAAGAAATATTCTCAGATTGATTTTTTTAAATGTCACCAGATACTTGATAAAAAATTTTACAAACAAATAACTCCTTAATGCAATATTGTTAAAAAGATCATTGTGCTTTTCATAATACAGCAACTGTGATTCCTTTGAATAATAATAAGTAGCGGATTGAAATTCACTGTTAACATTCTCACCTTTATAATGTATGATATCGCTGCCGGGATAAAAATAAATCCTGTACCCGGCATCAGTTAATCTTTTGCAGATATCCGCATCTTCGTAAAAAAGAAAATAGTCATCATCAAAACCATTTACTTTTTCAAATGTATCCTTCTTTATCATAATGGCGGCGCCTGTCACCCAGTCAACTTCCTTTATATCACCATATTCCTTTTCCTTTTCCGAAATATAAAGAGTATTTTTCTTCCGGAATTTTCTTTCCTCTGATTTATTATTTATCTCATTGAAAAAATTATTCTCCTTCCAGAAGGAAAGCTGAACCGAGCCATCCGGATTTTTTAACTTTAGTCCCGCTGCTCCGAAATCTATCTCTTTGAAAGCTTCCATAAAGGAATTTAAAAAATCTGATTTAATGATAGTATCAGCATTAAGAAATAAAAAGTGATCACCTGATGCAATCTGAGCGCCTTTGTTGTTTGCCTCGGAATAACCCTTGTTGTCGTTTTCAATTATTTTTAAATCCGGAAATTCAGTTTTAAGATATGAAAGAGATTCTTCCGGAGAATTATTTACAATAATAATTTCAAACGGATGTGTTTTAAATGTTCCGTAAACAGATCTTACACATTCTTCCGTGTATTTTTTTTGTTTGTAATTTATGATAACTACAGATACCATATCAGTTTTTTTTATTACCATTATTCTCAAGAACCTGAAGACCGGCTATTTTACAGTACAAAATTGACATGCTGTTGATGATATTCTCAAACACATTATTGCCGTTGAATATCTTACCGCTTATGTATCCGAGCACATAATTATCTTCAGTCAGTTTTAATTTATTCAATTCGGCTTTTTTATCTGATATCCATTTTGTATTTGTGATCAGCCATACATAGACTTTAATGATTCCTGTAAACGTGTATTTTTTTGAGAATATTGATAAAATCAGTTTCATGAGGAAATTAAAAATAAGATAAGGAATGTATCTTATCACAAAACCCGTGTTAAAAAAAATAAGAAAGTTCAGCAGTCTGTTTCTTTCCTGATAAAAAAACAAATGGGATGGTTTTTTATTCTTACCTGAGCCGCCTCCGAAATGTTTTACTACCGAACGCGATGTGTGAATTATCTTCAGCCCTCTGAACTTAACCTTCATGCAAAGATATGTATCTTCAGAATAGGCAAAATATTCTTCAGGAAAAAGCCCGCCGAGCTGGTCAGCAAGTTCTTTTTTAATTATAAGCGAACATCCGTTTGCCTGAAATATTTCTCCCGTTCCGTCTTTATCAATATCAAAAATTTCCATCACATTATGTCCGAGGAGATTTACTGTGCCGTTCTTCTCATAATACCGCAACGGAATTCCTTCCGTAATTACCAGTGACTGCGCCATGCCGTTGTCTTTGTGAGAAGTTAAGACTGCAAGTAATTCTTCCAGCCAGACTTCCCCGACCACAGTGTCATTATTTAAAAGCACTATATACTCCCCTGAGCAATGCTTTAGTCCGAGATTGTTACCGCCTGCAAAGCCCAGATTTTTATCTGTCCGGAAAAACTTTACATTACCGTAATTAAAATTTTCCCGCGCGAATTCAAAACTTCCGTCAGAGGAAAAATTATCAATAAAGACTATTTCAAAATCCGTAAAACTCTGTTTGTTTAAAGATTCAAAACATTCTCCAAGAAAATGCTTTCCGTTATAATTTACTATGATGACGGATACTTTGATAATGTGTTTTTATAGTTAAAAATTATTTTAAAATGCTCTCGAGATATTCATCCGGAACCACCTTGTTCTTCTGAATAAATTTTCTTTTACTGTATGCCTTCGGGATTTTCATCAGACCTCTGAAATAACCTTTCATTGCTGCGAAAAACAAGGAGAAAGAATGTTTTGTCAGAAAAAGATAATATCTTTTGACTCTCACAGCGGTAAAGTAAGGCAGACATTTAAGATACATCCCTGACGGATAATTTTTTAATCTGAGCTGAACGAGATTCTGTTCGCACAGCATAGTCTGGAATTCCGACTTTCCGCCTGTAGTGGCTCCGCGCTTATGAAAGCAAACGGCTTTAGGATTGTAAAAACACTTATACCCAAACAACTGCATTCTGAAGCTGAAGTCAACATCCTCATAATAAGCAAAAAAATCCTCGTCAAAATATCCCATTATGTCAAAAATCTCTCTTCTGTATAAAGCAGCGCCCGCGCATGCCCCGAAAATAAATTCGTCCTTATCAAACTGGCCTATGTCCTGTACTCCGTAACCTCTGGCATAAGGCGAACCTTTTGCCTTCACAAAATCTCCCGCATCATCTATTACATCGCGGTTTGTATAATTCAGCATTTTGCAAGCGACACTTCCTGTCTCTTTATCATTCATTCCGTTTAACATCTCCCGGAGAAAATTTGTATCACATTCGGTGTCATTGTTAAGCAGTAAAACAAATTCAGAACTGCTGACCTTAATTCCCTGATTCACGGCAATCGCAAATCCCGAATTATAATTGAATCTTATGATCTTCACTTCAGGGTAATTTTTTTCAGTGAACCGGACGGAATCATCTGTTGAATTATTATCCACAAGGAATATCTCAAAATCTTTATAACTTTGATTCTTCAATGAATCAAAACAGTCCTTAAGATGATCCCTGCCGTTGAAATTTGGAATTATGATGGAAATCAATTTACCTGTCGATGAAAAAATTTTAATTAAAATTTACTATTCTTTAACTGATCCAGAAAATATCTGTGC
The DNA here is from genome assembly GCA_937872315.1 of uncultured Ignavibacteria bacterium. GTDB lineage: Bacteria > Bacteroidota > Ignavibacteria > Tepidaquicellales > Tepidaquicellaceae > JAGPCH01. The sequence goes on from CALMST010000158.1 coordinate 24,680, forward strand.
TTGCGTGATCTGTATCTATCTTTATCCTCATTACCCGGAATCAATCTGCCTGAAAAAATTACTATACGTGAATTTAACCCCGCAATAAATTTAAGTGTATTTGTCTTTAATCCCGAATAATTCTTTCTGAAAAAAACTATCATGCTTGTTATGAACCTTCCGTAAAGCCAGTAATCATCGGATGTTTTAAAACTTGCGCCGCCAAGATGCGTGACCTTTATTGAAGTATCAACTGCAAGTTTATGCTTCTTTGCTATCTGATAACTCAGATCTACATCTTCAAAAAATAATTCATATCTGTCATCCATCATTCCTGCCTCCATGATCACATTTCTCATTGTAAAAAAGAAAGCGCAGGGTATCTGATCTACATACTCGATCTCTTTGTCAAAATCTTCCGAATAAATGTGAAGATATTTCCGGGTAAGAGTTTCCGAGCTTTGAAACAACTTTGCAATGACAGAATAAAAATATATATACTGAAGAAGACCGGGATACTTCTGAAAATATCTGTTCTGAAAATTTCCGTCCTGACCGAGAAGCATCGGTATTACAGCACCGAGTCCGTCAATATTCTTAAGGTCTTCCGTCAGCTTATTAAATACCGCTTCAGTAAAAATAATATCCGGATTCATTATCAGGACAAATTCTCCCGTACTTGCTTCAATTCCCGTATTGTTGGCTTCAGAGAAACTTACTTTTTCTTTATTAAAAATAAACTTAATATTTTTATGCTTATCTGAAAGTCCGGAAATGATCTCCCGGGAATCATCATCAGATCTGTTATCGATTATAACTATCTCAAAGTTCACCGGATCCTCATACAGATAAAGGGATTCCAGACAATCTTTAAGTATCATTCCGGTATTATAGTTTACAATAATAATTGAGATCAAATTAAACCGGTTAAAATTGTTTTCTGGAAGCAAGTTCTTCGATCTTGGAGATATATCTTTTTATGCTGAATATCTTAATCAGATTTGTTTTAAGCTTCACATAAATTGTATCTCCTTTCTCAAAATCAGAATATTTGTTTTTGAATACATTTGAGAATTCTTTGTTATGAAATTCTCCGGTAGCATGATATACTTTTACACCCGATAAAATGCCGTATTTCAATCCTTTATTTCTTATGCGGTTTACATAATCTCCATCCTCGCTGAAGAAGATTCTTCCGTCAAATTTCTTGAGTTTACCGACCAGTTCATAAACTTCCCTGGAGATCATAAAGCACCATCCTCCTGTCGGACCGACTTCCAGTATTACCTTTCCGTCATCATAATATTCCTTAAAATAATTTTCCACAGGAGGTTTTGCGCCGTTAGTAGTTTCATCCTGTACCACATCTGAAGCAAGATATCCCATACCGGGAATTGTTTTGTAGGCACGAACCATGTTTTCCACCCATCCTTCAGGAAAATCTATGACATCATCATCTACCCCGATGAGAAAATCTCCTGATGAAAGTTCTGCGCCTTTTGCTTTGGAATTTATTCCAATGTTTTCTTCATTCAGGGTAATCTTAACTTCCGGAAAGGAAGAAGCAATTTTTTTTAAATATTCCACCGTTCCGTCATCTGAAGCATTGTCAATAATAAGCAGCTCGTAATTGATATTTTTTAATGTCGGAATCATATTCCCGATGCACTTTTCCAGCATCCCTAACCGGTTATATGTCACTACGAAAATGCTGACCAGCTCTCCTTTGTAATCAGTTTCGCTTGCCGTGACACTCTGCCCGCTTTTATTCAGAAATTTTGCCGGTATCATCTTCATGATGAACTTAGCAATGATTATCTTATCTTTCATATTGAATAAACGCAATTTAAAAATCAGAGCAGTGTAAATTAATACAAAAACAGATATCAGAACCGCAAGATATATCAATCCCGGGATCCTTCCTTCAAACCGGTATATGTATATATTGGAAAAATAATAGATCACTCCTGCTATTATTCCGCTGACTGCTGATGCAGCAAGTGTCTTTGAAAAAAAGTTTCTAACCGTACCGGCCTTGCTTCCTTTAAAAAATTTATGTGATGAGATAAAAATATAAACTGATGAGATGAATATGGAGATCACGTTTCCGATGGCGGCTCCGACAATTCCGTAATATTTTATAAGTAAATAACTGAGTATCAGATTTATTCCTAAATAGATCAGACCTTCTCTCATCTGATATTCCGGATGCCCTGTATTGGGTGTTATCGAATTTCCCGGAGCTGATAGCACCATGTTGAACAGCTGGCCTGCTACAAGTATCTTCAGGATATTTGCAGATAGCTCAAATCCCGGTCCCATCCATGTTGTTATGATTAGATCAGAAAATATAAAAATGAAAATAAATACGGGGAATGAAATTACGGACAGGTATTTTGAAATATCCGAAAACAATTCAGACAGCTTTTCATTTTCCTCTTTTGATTTCAATTCTGAAGCAACCGGCGCGACCTGCGGTATTATCTGAAACGGGATCATCCTGCCTGTGCGGGAGATCTTATTTGCAATATTAAAATAAGTTACATTATTCAGTACTGAAAAATAAGCAAGCAGGAACTCGTCATATTTCTCCGAAGCAAAAGATGCCAGTTTGGAGATCTGCATCTGTGAACCGAATTTCACCATTTCCTTCACGGGATTTTTTTCTATGTGACGGATCCCGATCCTGATCTCGGGTAAAGACCTCTTTGCAAAAAATATATACAGTATATTGCTGAACAATGCTATGACAAGCTGTATCCAGATTATTCCCTCAAGACCGAATCCCATGTTTAACAGAATTATTGTTCCGGCAAGATTTATCACTCCCGCAAACAGACCTATGAGACTTGTAATGTACATCTTCTGTAAAGTGATCAGAACGGAAGAAAAAACCGAAAATGCATTTGATACAAAAAAAATGGCAAGACCTATATAAAATATCTTTACCGAAGTGTTAAAAAGCTCCGGCGGAATGTTGAGTCTTGAAAGAATCGGGACGGTGAAAAGATATCCTGTTCCGGCAATTATAAGAGAAAATATAATATAAAAAAATAATCCCGTATTTACATATTTGTTAAGATTGATAAAATCTTTTTTAACAAAATATCTTGAAATGAAAACTACAAACGAGGATGAAATGCTGAGATCGAATAAACTGAATATGCCTATAAATCCTATAACAAGCGCATATAGTCCAAACTGAACTTCACCAATTTCTGAAATTATATACGGCGTTAGTATGAGGGGAAACAGAAATGTAAAGAGCTGAAAGAGTATATAATAGAATGTATTTTTTATTACTTTGTCGGCTAAGGACATGGGCTCATAAGTTCGTAAAGTTCATAAAGTTTGTATGGTTCATAAAGTTCATAAAGTTTGTAATGTTATTCAAGTTTATAATCGGAACATTATAATTCAAACTTTGCTTATCAGTTCACTCCACACACTCTATAAACTCTGCACACTCTTATTCTTATGATAAGCCACATTCGCATTATAATACATCATCTGCACCTGATATCTTAAATTTTCAATATCTCTTAGATAGCTGGTCTGCATATTGCCTTTAGTATTCCGGTATTGATTTTTTCTGAGTGCAAGGATCGTTACAGTCTTAACATAGTTTTTCTGATCTATTCCCTGCGGACACCAGCCGTATTTAAAACGTCTTGTTACGTAAGGAAGGTGATCAAGATGTTCGGGAGGAATTAGTCCGAGATTCGATTCATCCTGAAGTTCTTTCAGTATGGTCTTTCCTTCGAAATAAACGGAGATCTGAAAAATTGCAAATGTCACGAACAGATACATAATCAGCAATAAAAATCCGAATATTGATGTTTCTTTAAAACTCACCGCAAAATTCCATGCAAAATGCAGGAACACTGCAAGAAAGAATCCCATTGGGATGAGTATTATTTTGTATATAAGGGGTTTGAATTTAGCATAGCCGAGAAATGCGCCGAAGGTTGCGGTGGATAAACAATGCATTACTGCGGAGAATAATGTTCTGATGATAACAAGCATAAACCATGATTCCGGAGTAGTACCGAATGAAAGGAAATACATGAAATTTTCTGTCATCCCGAATCCAAGACCGATAGCGCCTCCTAGTACTGCCCCGTCCACTCCGCCGTCGAATTTCTTGCTCATGGAAATTATCACAAGAAAAATGCCTTTTGTAAATTCCTCCACAAGCGGTGCGGTTATGACAGCTCCGGAAAGATTCATGAGCTCCGAAGTATTATCATCTGCCACTGCATTTATGACCTCGTTAAGAGGTATCTGAAAAATAATGCTTCCGATAATTCCGAGAAATATTGCACCCGTAGCTCCCCAGAAAAAATTCAGTAATACAAACCAAAACGGTTCTCTTTCATATCTGTCCAGATACCATATTATGAGAAGGTAAGTGAACATAGGTACGACGGCTGCAATCAATGATGCAAATGCTAAAAACAAAACCATTTATTTGCTGTAATGTAAAATTGTTTTTGACTTATTCTGAAAAATAATAGTTTTATGTGCTTTTGGTTTATTCCAGTTCAATCAGCAGTTCATTTTTTTCTACCGAACTCATAGCTTCCACAGTGACCTTTTTTACAATACAATCCGAAGTTGCCTTGATCTCATTTTCCATTTTCATGGCTTCCAGCACAAGCAGTATGTCACCTTTTTTTACTTCCTGACCGGCTACTACATTCATTGCTTTGATAATTCCGGGCATAGGAGATTTGATGTCTTTCTTTAAATTACCTCCGCCTTTGCCGATTATCAATTTTTCCTTTATCAGATCAAGTTCGCTTTTACAGGTAAGCGTATATATTTTTGAATCAAGATTAATCTCTGCGGTCATATCTTCGTCATTGTAACTTATTGTCATGATAAAGTTTTTATCATTTATCCTCAGCAGAATTACATTCTTTGAAAGGAATTTATGATCATAAATAACTTCTTCGCCATTGAATATAGCTGTTGTATCTCCTGTAATTTCGATATTATTTAATGTTTCTGATCCGTCAATTTTTGTTGTGTATTTATTCATCTTAAATTCTCCGCTCTTTTCTTTAGCCAGTTTGAAGGGATATGATTATTTGTCTTATGATTATTGGTAAAATTACCTGCATGGTTGTTATTAAAGACACCGCCTGATTTATTTTTTTTGAACAGTGAAGCTGCAATCGATAGAGCAGCAAGAGTGTCTTTGTCTTCTGTTAATTTTTCAGGTTCTCTTTTCAGAAATTCTTTTTCAATGAACTGCGTATGATAATTTCCGTCTGTGAATTCTTTGCAGTCAAGAAGCTGAAGAAGGAATGGAATATTGGTTTTTATTCCTTCGATCCTGTATTCCTTTAAAGCCCGTTTCATTTTTGCAATTGCCGATTCACGGTCAGAGTCATGAGCTACGAGTTTTGATATCATCGGATCATAATAAACTGAGATCTCATCTCCTTCAAGTATTCCCGTATCTTCCCTCATTCCGTTTCCGAGAAACTTATTCATGAATGTGATCTTACCTGTTGACGGCATAAAATTATTTAAACTGTCTTCAGCGCATATTCTGCATTCTATGGTATGTCCGGTAAATTTAATGTCTTCCTGTTTAAGAGAAAGTTTGTCTCCGGAGGCAATTTTTAACTGCTCTCTTACAAGATCAAGTCCCGTTCTTAATTCCGTGACAGGATGCTCGACCTGCAGTCTGGTGTTAACTTCAAGGAAATAGAATTTGTTATCTTTGTCAACGATGAACTCAACCGTACCGGCATTCGAATAGCCCGCAGCCTTTACGATACGCTTTGCGCATTCACCCATTTCATTTCTTAAAATGTCGTCAATGATCACAGACGGAGTTTCCTCTATGATCTTCTGATGTCTTCTCTGCATCGAGCATTCTCTTTCGCCGAGATGAACTACGTTGCCGTGTTCGTCTGCAAGAACCTGTATCTCAATATGCCTGGGTGATTCAATATATTTCTCAATGAAAACACTGTCATCGCCGAAAGAAGATTTTGCTTCGCTCTGAGCTGTCCGCAACGAACTCTCGAGATCCGCTTCTTCATTTACGACACGCATTCCTTTTCCGCCGCCGCCTGCTGATGCTTTGATCAATACAGGATAGCCGATATCTTTTGCGATCTTATTTATTAATGAAAAATCTGTTAATGGCTTTTCAGTACCCGGTACGACAGGCACCTCATTTTTAATTGCTAATAATTTTGCTTCTGTTTTGCTTCCGAGAAGATCGATGGCCTCATGTCCCGGACCGATGAATTTAATTCCGTTATCTTTGCACATCTTTGCGAAAAAACCCCTTTCAGAAAGAAATCCGTAACCCGGATGAATTGCCCCGGCTCCGCACCGCTTAGCTGTTTCAATGATCTTATCAGCAAGTAAATAACTTTTTGAAGAAGGCGATTCGCCTATGTGATATGCCTCATCGGCTAATTTTGTGAAAAGTGAATATCTGTCAAAATCTGAATAAACGGCAACAGTCTGTATGCCCATCTCTTTTGCTGTGGTGATGATCCTAATTGCGATCTCACCTCTGTTTGCTATCAATATTTTCTTGAACATATTTTTTGATTATAATATAAGGTTGTTAATTTACTAATTGTTAGTTTATTTAAAAAGCTACTACGAAAACGGTTATTCTTAATTTTAATTTTTCACCGAAAGTCATTATCAGGCAATGAAAGGAATTTTATTAAATTATGAAAGTCAGGGTTGTGTTGTAAAGTGTTTCAACAACTTTTATCCTTTTCCCTCTTACGAAATTACGGGAAATTAGAATCACATCATCAATTAAAAAATTCTTTGTTCTACCCAATACCCAATACCCAATACCCAATACCCAATACCCAATACCCAATACTTACTTTACCAGATTCATCTTCTTCACAGCGCTATAATTTCCGGATTCAAGCTTATAATAATAAATCCCGCTCGGATAATTCGTTCCGTCAAATTGAACAGAATACTTTCCTGAAGGTTTGATCTCATTTACCAGAACGGCAACTTCCGCGCCTAAAGAATTATATACTTTTAAAGAAACAAATCCCGATTCCGGAATTCCAAATTCCAGATTTGTAGATGGATTAAATGGATTCGGATAGTTCTGATCAAGTTTATATTCATCTGCTGTATTTTCATTATCTTCATTTATTCCCACAGGATCTGCAACTTTAAAATTAAGCATCATGCCGTCATCTTCATGCTCCAGGTTATGACAGTGAAATAAATATTCACCTTTATAGTTTGTGAACTTTACCAGGAGTCTGACAGTCTCAAACGGATTTACCAGTACGGTGTCTTTCCAGCCTTTATCTTCCGGGGGTAAAATGGTGTTTCCGTTACGCGAGTGCACCTGAAACTGACGCGAGTGGCTGTGCATCGGATGAAGCATATTGGAAGCGTTGATGATCTTCCATTCTTCGAGAGAATTCTGTGGAGTTTCCCAGTCAATCCGGTTCATTTCAAAAGTAAGTCCGTTAATTCTGTGAATATTCATTCCTCCGCCCATGTTCATCGTCAGTGTAAATGTCCGGGTTGTTTTAATATCAGCAATGTCATAATAATTTATAGGTGGAAGCGATTCAGGGACAACGCCGCCTGAAGACTGATTTCCCGTTACATCAAATCTTAATAAATTCAGCTCTGTGCCCTGAACATATGTACCGCTTCCCGGCGCGGTGAACTGAAGTGATTTAAGAAAAACATTTTGACCGGTATTATAAGTTGAAAAATCAACAAGTATCTCCGTTCTTTCACCGGGGGAAAGGAAAAATGAGTTTACCTGTGCAGCACTGTCTTTTAGTCCGCCGTCAGTAGCGATGATATGAAACGGGCTGTTGTCAGACAGAGCAATTTTATAGATCCTGGCATTCGATCCGTTGAGCAGTCTGAATCTGTATAAAGTTTTTGATACTTCAAAAAATGCTTCGGGAGTTCCGTTGATAAGCGGGAGATCTCCGAGAAAGCCGTGCATTACATCAGACATTACGGGATCATAAAGAAACTGCGGGATGTTTGCGCTGCGTCTGTCCTGAATGCAAAGCGGCACATCAAAATTTCCTGCGGGAAGTCCGAGATATTCTTCATCGGGATCGGTAACTATGAAAAATCCCGCGAAACCTTTGAACACATGCTCGGCGGTTAGCATATCAGCATGCGAATGATAAAAATAAGTTCCTCCTCTGTTGATCACCGGAAAAGTATAGGTATAATTTCCTCCCGGTAATATTGAATCTTTAGGATGACCGTCCATTAATTCCGGCACGTCAACTCCATGCCAGTGAATGGTTGCAGGCTCATTATAATTATTTACAAAATTTGCGCTAAAGACAGATCCTTTCTGAATTACAACAGAAGGTCCCGGATAAGAACCATTGATAGAAACAACCTGTGTATCCTGACCGGGCCAGACATTTACATTTGAAGAAGCCAGGGTCATGGTTCCGCCGTTTTGAAAGACCGGGGGAAATCTTAGCTGATTTCCCGTACCTGCTGTTGAAAGAGAATTTTCAAATTCTTTGGCCAGCAGTTCAAATGGTTTCAGGAATGGAATTACCGCTCCCGCCTGAAGCGATCTGAGGATCATTTCTCTTCTTTTCATTTGCTGAAAATTTTATTGATAATAAAAAAAGTTAAACAAATTTCGATAAAATTAACTCAACTATCTATTCTAAATTGGATAAAACGGTTATGATTTTTGTCATAACAGTACTATCATTATATAGAAGAATTTCTTTCCGGCATACTTCCGCAGCCACCGGCTGCGGGACTGCAGTCAAAGAGTGCTGTATATTGCCAGAGACTATTCCGGAGAAAAATTGTTCAAACAAACTCGTTGTAATTATTAAATTCATACTGACCATAGTCAAAGCCGTCAGAAGGTAAATCCGGGAATGCTTTTTCTATTCTGTAGTTCATTAAAATCGTTTTGGACTGATGTGAATCATAGAGCTGCTGTAATAAGCGATTACATTCATACCTGTTAAAAAAGTTTATGAAATAAGTATTTACTATTTAATGTCTGATATTCAGAAGAATAACCCCTCCCTTCCCACACTTTGCGAATGGAGTGCAGGGAAGGGGTCTGTTTATTGATTATAAAATGATTGTCCATTTTGAATCAATTCATAAATAGTTTTTATTTCTTTAAAACATTTTGAGCAGGTCCGGAATAATAGTTTAACTATAGATTAATAATAGTTTAAATATGAATTGAATTTTTCATAATTTCCTCAATTAAACTTATCCCCCGCACAAAATTTTTTATAGTTTAAATAAATTACAAGTTTTATATTGATTGTTAATAAATTTTATAAAAATTACAAAAACAATTAATGAATAATCTGATTTTAATGCTGAAGGAAGTAGCAAGCAATATTCACTGGTCATGGAATAAAGATGCAGTTGAACTTTTCAATGAGATAAATCCCGATTTCTGGAACTGGTCGGGGCATAATCCCGTCAAACTTTTTAATGAAATAAATCAAAACTATCTCGAATTTATTATAGAAAAGAAAAATCTTGGCAGCCGGGTATTAAGTCTTTACGCTGAATATAAAAATTATTTAAAAAAAGATACTTATTTTGACAAAAAATATTTTAAAACAGAAAGTCCGATCATTGCATACTTTTCTGCCGAATACGGACTTACTGAATGTCTGAAGACATATTCTGGAGGTCTGGGGGTACTTTCGGGAGATCATATGAAATCTTCTTCTGACCTGGGACTTCCGCTGATCGGGATCGGACTCGCTTATCAGTACGGATATTTCACACAGGTAATAAACCGTGAAGGCTGGCAGACCGAGAATTATGAATTGAATGAATTCAATCATCTTCCCATCTCACTTTTAAGAGATGAAAATTACATACCGGTAAAAGTATCTGTAAATCTACCGGGAAGAACAGTTTGGCTTCAGGTATGGACTGTCAAGGTCGGAAGAGTGAATCTTTATCTGATGGATACTTTCATTGCCGAAAACTCAGTGGATGACAGAAGGATCACGGATATTCTATACGGCGGTGATGAGGAGAAAAGGATGATGCAGGAAATAATTTTAGGCATAGGAGGTATCAGGCTGATAGAAAAACTCGGACTTGATATAAAAGCCTTTCATCTGAATGAAGGCCACTCTGCATTTCTTTGTTTTGAAAGAATTAAGAATTATATGAAAAAATTTAATGTCCCTTATTCTGAAGCTAAAAAGAAATGTTACTATTCAAACATATTTACGACGCATACTCCTGTTCCTGCCGGGATAGATATTTTTACCAAAGATCTGTTTGTTAAATATTTCAGATCCTATGCTGAAAAAGAGCTTGGAATGAGTGTTGATGAATTGTTTTACGAAGGGGATCTGAACAAAGGGGACAATAACAATCACAAATTCAACATGGCTTATCTTGCAATTAACAATTCCAATTTTATAAACGGGGTAAGTAAGCTTCACGGGGAAGTTTCGAGAAAAATGTGGGAATTGCCAAAATCACGGACTCAGATAGATCATATCACAAACGGTGTCCATACTGCAAGCTATGTTTCAAGTTATACAAGTAACCTGCTTCGAAAATATTTTACTGATAACTGGTTGTATGAGGAAGATATCTGGAAGAGATTTCCTGAGATCACTGATGATGAGATATGGACATTGAGATTGCTGAATAAATTCAAACTGGTAAACTTCTGCAGGGAGAGGATAAAAGAAAAATGGATATTTCTTGGAGCCGATAAAGTAAAATTAAATGAAGCCGACAGCATCTTAAATCCGGAGACTCTCACCATAGGTTTTGCAAGAAGATTTGCGACATACAAAAGAGGGACTCTGATATTCAGGGATATAGACAGACTTAAGAAAATAGTAAAAAATAATTCTATGCCGGTTCAGTTCATATTTTCCGGAAAAGCTCATCCAAAAGATGAAGGCGGAAAGAATCTGATCTCGGAAATAATATCTTATACGCGTGATAATGATCTAAAAAATAAAGTGGTATTTCTTGACAACTATGATATAAATGTAGCAAGGCATCTTGTGGAAGGCTGTGATATATGGCTCAACAATCCGCGAAGACCGCAGGAAGCATCCGGTACCAGCGGTATGAAGGTCATAGCCAACGGAGGACTGAACCTCAGCATTCTTGACGGCTGGTGGGATGAAGCATATAATCCCGAAAACGGATGGAAGATCGAAAGCGTTATGGATGATTCCGTATCTCAGGAAAATAAAGATAAACTGGAAGCTATGAGTCTGTATGATACACTTGAAAACGAGATCATACCTTTATATTATTTAAGGAACAGTAAAGGCGTTCCTGAAGAATGGATAAAAAAGATCAAATCTTCCGTTAAAAATCTGGCAGGATTTTTCAGTACTCAAAGAATGGTGAAGGATTACTGTGATAAGTTTTATATGAAAGTTAAGTAATTAATATTTTTTTTTTCATAAATTAATTCTATTTTAATACAACTTTCAATTTTCAAACTCTAAAAATTATTTACTCTTTATATGCAGTGACATTTTTAATATATAAGGAGTAATTTTTTTTCTCATAGTTAACTTGAAAATCTCTGATATTCTGTTAAAAATTAAATCAATTATAATTTTTTATAAATTTAAATAATGTGTAATGAGAAAAATCTTTACCTTCACCGGAACAATTTTATTGTATTCAGTACTGATATTTTCATTCAGCGTATCTAACTGCTTATTTGCGCAGGATAACGTCGGGGGACAGCCAATGAGTTTTTTGCTTAATCTGAATTCAGATATCAATACTGTTACTATGCCGGAAGTCGATGCTCAGAGATTACTTGAAGAAGATGCCGCTACGGCAGGAATACCCGATATTCCGCTCAGATATGCTAAAGTTCTTGATACTGATCTTAATCTTAACAATTCCGGAACATGGACTAATTTACCTGACGGCAGCAGGATCTGGAGACTTGAAATTAGATCGGAGGATGCAAAATCCCTGAACCTTAATTATAAGAATTTTTACATGCCGAAAGGCGCTACGTTTTTTGTTTACAATCTTAACAGAAGCATGGTTTTAGGCGGCTTTACGGAAAAGAATAATTCAAAGGACGGACAATTTGCAACTGCCACTACAACCGGTTTTGTAACCATAGCTGAATATTATGAACCTGTTTATTCAAAAGGTAAAGGCAGTCTTTCTGTCTCACAGGTAATTCACGCTTATAAGGACATAATGGGATTCAGCACATTTCTTGAACTTCCATGTAATATTAACATTAACTGTCCGATCGGAGCTCCATGGGTGAACCAGAAAAGATCAGTCGCAAAGATGACTTTTCAGCAGGGAGGATCAGGATTTTTATGTACGGGTTCTCTGATAAATAATACTCTTCAAAACAGAACGCCATATTTTTTAACAGCTCAGCATTGTGAGTCAGACAACTGGAGTACTCTTGTTCTTAATTTTAATTATGAATCAGTTACTTGCAGCTCTTTACAGCCCGGTTCGTTTCAGTCTGTATCAGGCGCAACTTCAATAGCAGAGAATTTTGATACTGATGTCAGATTACTTCTTTTGAATGATCAGGTTCCCGCCAGTACAAACTCATATTTTAACGGATGGGACAGATCAGGTTCGATACCTCAAAATGAAACAGCAATCCATCATCCCGGCGGAGCTATAAAGAAAATCTCGGTTGACAATAATCCGGCTTCTAACTCCAACGGTTTTGGAGGAAGACTTCCAAGCGGTTTCTGGCAGGTGGTATGGGATGAAGGAATGACAGAAGGCGGTTCTTCGGGATGTCCCTTATATGATCAGAACGGAAGAGTAGTGGGACAAAATTTAGGCGGAATAGCAGGACAATGTGAGAATCCCCAGATCGTTACAAAAGTATTTGGAAAATTCTCCGAGTCATGGGCGCATGGCGGCAGTTCAACTAACCAGTTAAAAAACTGGCTTGATCCGGATAATTCCAATGTTATCACTCTGGATGGAATGGATGATATTACCGGAGTAGCACCTGTGGCTAATTTTACATCCAATACACAAAATCTTCCGATAGGCGGAGGCAGTGTTAATTATTTTGATCTTTCCACTAACAATCCTGAAAGCTGGAGCTGGAGTTTCCCGGGTGGAACACCTTCGACTTCCACTGATCAGAATCCGACAGGAATTTCTTATACAGCTACAGGAGCTTATACTGTTACGCTTACTACTACAAATTCATTCGGTTCTAATATGATGACGGTTGTAAATTATGTTAAAGTTGCCGGAGTGCCTCTGACTGCTTTCAGCCTCCAGTCACCTGGTACAAACACCACAATAATGGTGTCTCAGAATGATCCGACTTTAGTTAATTTTATCTGGGGATCCTCTACTCCCGGCAGCACGGTTAACTATTTGTTCAAAATAAAAAAAGCCGGACCTTTTTCAGAAACAGTTTTGCAGAGCAATAACAATGGTTCAGATACAATGATAAGTTTAAGAAAAAGTTATCTTGACAGTCTTGCTTTATCTTTTGGTCTGACAGGAGATTCGGTTAACTGTTCATGGAGAGCTTCTGCGCTTAATGGTCTCGATACATTGAATTCCACGCCATTTATAGTAAAAATCAGAAGAACACCTGTAGGTATAAATCAGATCTCATCTTATATACCGGATAAATTCAACCTTTACAATAACTATCCAAATCCGTTCAATCCGGGTACAGTCATCAGGTTTGATATTTCAAACAGTCAGTTCGTAAAGCTGTCGGTTTACAACATGCTTGGAGAGGAAGTGACAAATCTTGTAAATGAGAACTTATCGCCGGGAAGCTATTCGGTGGATTTTAATGCTTCTGATCTTTCTAGCGGAATGTATTTTTACAGGATCGAGACACCCGGATTTGTTCAGACAAAACGTATGGTTCTGGTAAAGTAAAAATTATTGATCCATAACTTTTATTTATTCAAACTATCAGGGACTGTTGAAATTTTTTTAACAGTCCCGCTTTTAAAAAAAAATCAGAGAATTTTTAAATATTATTAAAAATAAAAAAACATGAAAAACATTATTGCTACTTTTATTATGGTATTAGTTATAGGTATCATAATTTCAGGAACAACCACACAAAAAGACAATCCTTTGCTTGATCAGCTTCCTCCGGAAAATGTGGGTCAGGATATAAATCAGATCCCGACTCCATTTGTCAATGAAATTGACAGTGAAGGATATGATAATTTTAATATCGGAACTGACTTTGCCGAAGTGCACATGGTCACGAATCCGAATAATCCTTTGCAGTCTATAGCTGCATGGAACTCAACAGGCGGCGCTAATGCTTATGCCACTATTAACGGACTCGACTGGTTTGCAACTCCCAGTCCTAGCTGGGGTCAGCAAATGAGAGGAGATCCCGTTATGGCTTATGACAGTCTGGGAAATTCCTATTTTGATAATATGTACGGAGCTTCGATTTTAGGAACAAGAATTGCCAAAACGACTGATAATGGTCTGTCATGGGCAAATGTTTCTTTTGCAAATATTGGAAATGACAAAAACTGGGTTGCTGCTGATCAGACAGGCGGACCTTATAAAGGTTATGTCTATGGGGTAATGACCGGCGGAAGCGTTGTAAGAAGTACTGATTTCGGAATTTCATTTCAGAATGTTTATTTCGCTACTAACCAGTTACCCGGTATGATGGTCTGTGTCGGCGCAAATGTATTGAACGGAGCAAATGTGCAGGGTGGATGTGTTTATGTTGTTTCAAATACAGGAAGTTCCACAGCTCCTAACTGGACCTTTCACAGATCTACTGACGGCGGAACCACATGGAGCGCAAGATCAACTGTGGTCTATGCAAACTATGTAGGAACTTTTGTCGGCGGTAGAAATTCAGTTGAGAATATGAGAACCAGACCTTATCCGATGATCACTGCTGATAACAGTTATGGTCCGCACAGAGGAAGACTTTATGTGACTTATGCATCAAATTCTCCTGCAGGTGACGGAAACAAACCTGATATTTTCACAAGATATTCTGACGATCAGGGAGCAACCTGGTCCGGAGAAACAAGAGTCAATGATGATGTAAATTCGGCAGCTCACAATCAATGGTCACCGGCTAACTGGTGTGATAAAATAACAGGTAAGCTTTATGTCCAGTGGATGGATACAAGAGATTGCCCTACAAGTGACAGTTGTCTCATCTATGCATCATACTCCACTGACGGCGGAGTTTCATTCGTAACCAATCAGCCGGTTTCAAATAAAAAATTCAGGATCAACTGTACAACCTGCGGCGGCGGCGGTACTCCAGCTTATCTGGGAGATTATAATGCTATATCCTCTAACGGTGATATAGCTACTGTTGCCTGGACAGATTTCAGAGCAGGAAATTTTGGTAATTATATAGGCTATTTCCCTGATTATGCTGTTAAAACCAGTGTCCCGGCAATAAGCATAACTAACGGACAAAATGCAACATTTAAAGTTTCTGTACCAAGTGTTAAACTGTATTCGGGAAAGGTAAAATTCACCGCATCCGTAGATTCACTTCCTTCTTCAGGAACTCTTGCAGTTTCATTTGTAGGTAAAGATTCCGTTACATCTTTCCCTGACTCTGTGACTGTAAAAGTCGAAGCAATCGGCACTGTTACTCCGGGAAGATATTCAGTCAGGGTTGTAAGCAGAGGAAATAACGGCACTCCCGCTCATTACAGATTAGTGGATGTATATGTAAACTCTGCACTGGTCAGCGTGGAAACAGACAGACCCGGCATTACAAATTTTGAAGTTAACGGAGTTTCATACAGTTCCAGACAGGAATTTATATTTACTCTTGGTGAAAATATTACCGTAGCTGCTATAAGTCCGAGGATTCTCGGTCTTAATCAATATGTATATACCAACTGGTCAAACGGCGGGGATACTTCGCAGACGATCACTGTCAGCTCTAATCTTAATCTGAAAGCATTTTACAAGATCCAGTATAAACTTAATGTGAATTCTACACAGGGTAATACTTTCGGAGGCGGAATATTCTATGACTCTGCAGGTAATGCAACTTTCGGTGTGAATTCAAGAGTGATCATAAACGGTGGAACCACTTATTACTTCAGAGGATGGACAGGATCCGGTACAGGTTCTTATACCAGTCCCGACAGTACAGGTTTAGATTCAGTCATTAATATCACAATGACTAATCCGATCATTGAAGCTGCAAGATGGACTACTACCGTTGGAATAAATCAGTTGTCTTCAACAATACCTGATAAATTCAATCTTTACAATAATTATCCGAACCCGTTCAATCCGGGTACAGTCATTAAGTTTGACGTTGCAAAGACTCAAATGGTAAAACTCACGGTTTATAATCTGCTTGGAGAAGCAGTTGCAAATTTAGTAAACGATAATCTTTCTCCGGGAAGCTATTCCGTGAATTTCGACGGATCAAATTTATCTAGCGGTATGTATTTTTACAGAATTGAAACACAGGGATATGTGCAGACAATGCGCATGTTACTGGTGAAATAAGTATATAACGTTTGTAACATTTGTAAAGGATATAATTATTATTATATTTACCCGCTCCTGTTCAGGGGGCGGGTTTTTTTATATTACAGTAAAGGAGTTTATATTTATCATGTGAAATCAAGCGGGATTATTTATCCGAATGGAACAAATATTTTAGCTCAGGATTTAGAATGCGCAGACGGACTTTGGCATTGGAGCAATAAAGGCCAGGAACAGAGATATGCTTGGGATGCCGGGTATTGCTATAATGGGAGTTTATGGGATTATTACCTGAGAGACAGCGTATCTTATGATAATGACGGCGGATGGAATTATAGCCCAGCAGATGGTCGTAGTCATACTTATCCTATTTGGGCAGGAATAGGTAAAATAAACGAAACAGATGCCTGTTTAATGGGAACAGACAGGATTTTTACAAACTCTACTGAAATATATTCAAATGAGGAAGTAAATGGAGACAAGTATGATGCTTGGAGACCGGGATATAATGAAGTATTCAGTCCTTATTCAAGTCCTTCTTCTAATAATTGGAATAATAGTAACTCAGGAATTTACATCTGGCTGTATTCAAGTTCCGGCAGCGGACCAACTACTTCGGCAGCGTTTAAGATTTACAAAGCAGGAGAAGGCGGTTACACGGATTCTTCAATTCTTGCACTCACTCCTCCATCTCGTCCAATGGGATTAAAAGTATTGCCTTGCGAATCCCAGCCTGTCATTAATAATCTTAAAAGAATAAAGATCAGCTGGAATCATAACATGGAGCCGGATATGAGAAGAACCATAACCGGAGAAACTGATAAATTTAAAAGATATAAAATATACAGAACCACCGGAGAAGATATGTATGATATACCTGATGATGTCCTTCAAAACTCTGAAAATTTGTATGATTATTTAGCTACGGTTGATTTAAATGAAAATTCCGCACCTTATTTCATTGATTCCGGACTTGTATCAACCTGCAATGACGCATTGTGCGGTGCGACTTCTTGCTGGGAGATGTATCCGGTAAGATACAGAGTGCAGGCAGTGGATATATATAATGATGTTTCCGTATTATCTGACTTTGTAAACACTGAAGCCTGGAATATAGGTGAAGGAGAAGGAGGTTATTATGGGGATAATATTTCAGTAAATGAAATTGAAACCAACGAAGGGATCCCGACTGAATATTCGCTTTATCAGAATTATCCGAATCCCTTTAATCCGGTTACAAAGATAAAGTACGGTATTCCATTTGACGGAAATGTAACAATTAAAATATTTGACATCAGCGGAAGACTGATAAATACTTTGGTTAATGAATATAAAGCAGCAGGACGATTTGAGACAGACTTCCACGGTGAGAATCTCTCAAGCGGAGTTTATTATTACAGGATCGAAAGCGGAGAATTCAGTCAGGTGAAGAAAATGATTTTAATAAAGTAAGTGTATGTAGCAATCTCTATAGCGGATATTGGAGTTTGTTGAGTGTGTTAAGTTTGTTGAGTAATTTAAATTTCGTAATTCGTAATTCGTAATTCGTAACTCGTAACTCGTAACTCGTAACTTTTAACTTTTTAAAAAGCCGTTAGGTTAATACCTTGCGGCTTTTTTTATATGGTAAATTCAGATGTGAATTTCTCCCGTCGGAGTACGAAGAATGCTAAGCTTAGCCTGGATATGGGGTATCGTCATTTTTTGCGAACAAAGTAATTTTTATCTTGAATTTTAACCGGGGAAAAATTATTTAAGAATAAATTTCAAAAAATTCAAAACTATTTTTCAACAGGTAAGAAATAGATAAGATAAATCTGAACTTTTGAAAAAGAAGCAAGATACTACTTCAATATAAAAAGTAAACAATATTTTAGGAATTGTCTTTATGCCGGATGTAAAAATTGGATGTTCTTTCTGATTGCCGGTTTTAATTTTCTTTTCACTGCAAGTGTATCATAAAAAAAGTTGTAGGGAAATTAAAGAAGAACAAATGTTTTCTCACCCCAAAAGAAATCCATTTTATTCTCATTCAAGAAATTTTTCAAACTCATAAAAAAATATAATAATTCATTATTAAAAAAATCATAATCGTATTTATAATTATTCATTCTACATTTTTAGTTGTAAATGCACAATGGATATCTCAAAACTCCGGTACAAATCAAAATCTATACGATATAGAATTTATTAACGACAAAACCGGCTGGGCTGTGGGAGATGCAGGAGTTGTGATAAAAACTACTAATGGCGGAACTAACTGGATCAATGTTCCTAATCCTTCCGGTCAATATGGCGGATTAATGTGGAGTATCTGTCCTGTTGATTCTGAAGTAGTTTATGCCGTTGCTGGATATGATTTTATAATGAAAACTTCAAATGGTGGAAGTAATTGGGATATTATAAACTCAAACCCTGGTATTAATTCCGCAATGCAAGGACTGTATTTTTTAAACCGAGATACAGGATGGTTTCTCGGCAGTTATAAGATATTTAGAACATATGACGGTGGAAATACACTTGATTCATTCTACGCCCCATGGTTTACAAATTCAGATATTTATTTTAAGAATATTGATACAGGGATTTTTTGTGGAGATGGGGTTGTATTTAAAACAACAAACGGAGGTATGAATTGGTTAAACACAAATGTATCACCAGGGATATTTTATCAGTTTAGAAAACTTGCTGTCATAAATGACAAAGTGTGGGTGATAGCAAGCGGTGATGCACCTGTTTTTCACAGTACAAATTTTTGTGAAAGTTGGAATGTGCTTGATACAATAAATTGTTATCCACCTTCTGTAATGTTTAGTGTTGCATTTGCAAATGAAATGACCGGATGGACCGGTGGAACATTTGGCTGGCTTTATAAGACTACTGATGGGGGTTATAATTGGCAAAGGGAAGAGACAACAAGCGATCCTCGTTTCTGGGGATCAATCTATTGTTATAACGACTCTAATGTCTGGGGTGCAGGAGGTGCAGGAAAAATTCAGCATACTACAACAGGAGGTCAGACTTTAGTTGGAATATCTTCAATCGGAGAAACTACACCGGAAGAATATAGTCTTTCCCAAAACTTCCCAAATCCCTTCAACCCTGTCACAAAAATAAAGTATGATCTGCCGTTTGACGGAAATGTCAGCATAGAGATATTTGACATCAGCGGAAGACTCATAAGAACACTGATCAATGAAAACAAAGCAGCCGGAAGATATGAGATAGACTTTAATGGAGAGAATCTCTCAAGCGGAGTTTATTATTATAAGATCGAGAGCGGAGAGTTTTCTCAGGTGAGGAAGATGATCCTTCTTAAATGATCAGTTGCTGCGGATAATAACATGAGTTTATAAAATCATATTATAAGAAAGGTCCGCTACGGAAATTCCTGAGAGGGTTTTATTTATTACCAAATAGCGGTAAATCAATTGTATTGTGGAGACGCGCAACTGAGCGTCTCTGCGGGAAAGCCGATGGCATCCAAACGCGTGAAGCCATCTTAAGGGAATTTTATGTTATGTTAATTTAAAATATATATAACTAAATTACTCAAAAATTTTTAGTAAGAGTTAGTTATAAACTAATTTGTAACCGGCTCTTATTTTTTTTAAAAATATTAAGTAATCTAAAATTTCTTTAAATGAACAAAATAACTATTGTTTTATTTTTTAGTCTTGTTTGTTTCTGTGTTAATATTTCAACCGCACAGATTTCAGATAATTCTTTCAATGACCTGCCTTCTTCTATCGCTATTCAGCCGGATAATTATTTTACATCACCGACAGGTGTTTTAAGCGATCCTGTCACAGTTAGCGGTTATGATAATTTCCGTTTAGGAACAGATTTCGGAGAACCATCAATTGCAACTAATCCCAGAGATCCTAACAACAGCATCTGCGCATTTAATATAAACAATTATTACTATACTCTGAACGGACATGACTGGATTAAAGTAGGTGTCTCATTTCCCGGTTTTTCCGTACTGGGTGACCCCGTTGTTACTTTTGACAGTATTGGAAATGCATTTTACGTTCAGCTTTATCAGAACGGCGGTACATACGGGATCTGTGTAGCCAGGTCAACAAATAAAGGCGTTTCATTTTCCTCTACTTATAATGTTGCTTCCACTACTGTCGGACTTTCGGACAAAGAATGGATAGCGGCGGATATTACCAACGGTCCGAATTCAAACAATTTGTATGTTGTCTGGAGACAATTCGGATCTTCCGGTATGAGAGCAGTAAGAAGCACCGATGGCGGCGCTACCTGGAGTTCTCCTCTGACATATACAGGTGGACAGGGAGCTTATGTAGCCGTAGGACCGGACGGAAGTATTCAGGGCGGCAGCGTATATAATGCTTCTCTTAATGGCAGTACTATCTTGGTAGGACGATCTACTGATGCCGGACAGACTTATTCAGCAATGGTACCTGCTACAACCTTTATACCCGGCGGAACTATCTGCTTCAATAGATACACGGTTAAAAACTGTATCAGAACGGACGGATTTCCTCGTATTGCTGCTGACAACAGTTATACATCTTCAAGAGGAAATGTTTATGTTGTTTATTGTGTAAATCCACTTACCGCAGATTTAGCCGATATTAATTTTGTAAGATCCACTGATTACGGGGTTACGTGGTCACAGCCGATCAGAGTTAATGATGATAATACAACCACAGACCAGTGGATGCCGGCAATTTCAGTTGATAATAAAACAGGGAAGATATTTATAAGCTGGTTTGATTCCAGAGAAGATCCGACTAACAATCTATTGACAAAGATTTACGCTTCAGTATCCACAAACGGAGGACAGTCTTTTACGGCAAATGCTCCTGTGTCAAATGCTTTGTTTAATCCAAATAACATGGCTGTCGGACAGCCTGGTGATGCAAATTATATTGGTGATTATCACGGAATATCGGCAATAGGAAATACTTCATATGTAGTATGGATGGACGGAAGAAATAATAATCTGGGAAGTTATACCGGTTACTATCCTGATTTTGCAATGACCACAAACAGCACTTCCGCCAATATTGGAAATAATGACAGCACAAAAGTAGTGGTAAAAATACCGTCGGTCAATGGTCCTTTCACCGGGAATGTAAAATTCTCTGCAGCAATTGATACTGCTCCCACAAGCGGAAACATCAGCTTTGCATTTCAAAACGGCAAAGACTCTGTAACGTCTTATCCTGATTCTGTAACACTGGTTATTAAAACTAATGGTAATATTCCTCCTAAAAGGTACAGAGTATTGATTAAAGGTACCGGTACAAACGGACCTCCTGTTCATTCCAGGACAATTGATCTTTATGTGAATACTGCACTTGTGAACATTGGGACAAACAGACCGGGTATCACAAATTTCAGCGTGAACGGTGTTACCTATACACAGACACAGGAGTTTGTTTTTCCACTCGGTACTAATATAACTGTCGCTGCGATCAGTCCGAGAGTTCTGGGATTAAACAGATATGTATATACAAACTGGTCTAACGGAGGAGATACTTCTCAAACTGTTTCAATAAATTCTAATCTTGATCTTGTTGCAAATTATAAAATTCAATACAAACTATTAGTGAATACCACTTTCGGAACAACTTTCGGCGGAGATGAATTTTATGATTCAGCTTCAACTGCGACTTTCGGAGTTAATTCCAGAATAGTTATCAGCGGCGGTACAACATATTATTTCAAAGGATGGAACGGCTCGGGTAATGGTTCATATTCAAGTACAGATAGTACAGGACTTGACTCAATTGTATCAATTACTATGGGTAACCCAATTTCGGAAGCAGCAAGATGGTCAACTACAACAGGTATCAATCAGATCTCTTCTTTTATCCCGGAAAAATACAATCTGTATCAGAATTATCCGAATCCATTCAATCCAGTGACCAACATCAAATTCGATATCATCAAAAGCAATAATGTAAAGGTGATCGTTTATGATATGATAGGTAAAGAAGTGTCGGTACTTATTAATGAAGCTCTGCAGCCCGGATCTTATAAAGTGGATTTCAACGGAGTAAATCTTGCAAGCGGAATTTATTATTATAAAGTTGTGACAAATGAGTTTACGGATATTAAGAAGATGATCCTGATCAAATAATCCGCATAACCGGATAAAAGTAATTTACATTTTAGTTTCATTAAACCCGCTCCGGATCTCCGGGGCGGGTTTTTTTAGTAATTTAGATTGAGAAGTTGTTTCATTCTTCGCCGATGGCATCCAGAAGCTCGATGCCATCTTAAACTAAAACATATTGTATGCAAATTTATACATACGAAAATTAAGGAAAGCAAATTTGTAACTTGATTTTTATTTCCATTTTTTTTTTTTTTTAGTAGAAATTTCAAATATGAATACAATACAAATAAGAAAAGAAAACACTTTCACTAAATAATATTATGAAGGTTAGATTTTAAAAAATCAAAAAATTTCTCCAACCCCAAATGAGAAATAGCTCTTTGTGAAGAAGCAAATATTGAATGGATAATAAGTTAGAACCCAATTCTGATTATTATTTCATATTAAATTACATTTCAAAACTAATTATAGTAATTATGGAAAAACTAATTTTTATAATTCTCACTTTTCTTTGTTCAACAATAAATACTCAAGCCCAATGGATTTATCAACAGAGTGGTGTATCTTCTACATTGAATGACATTGAAATGATAAATGAAAACACAGGCAGGGTGTGTGGAGTAGGAGGTGTAATTCTTAAAACTACAAACAGAGGGGCCAGTTGGATTCAACAAGTAACAAATGTTCCAAGTAAACCATTAACAGGAATTCATCCTGTTAATGATAGTGTAGTTTTTTCAGTGGGATGGTTTGGAACAATTTTAAAAACTACAGACGGAGGAGAAAACTGGATTGCAATTCAAAACGGAGTTTTTGGAGATGGGAATTATTATTGTTTGTTTTTTATAAATGAAGCGACAGGATGGGTAAGTGCAAATAATATGGGTCAGGGCAGTGTAAAGAAAACAATTGATGGTGGAAAAACATTTACATCATCAAATACATTTGGATGGCCTCGTGATATGTATTTTAAAGACAGCTTGAATGGAGTTGGAGTTGATGGAGCAGCAACCATTCATCGAACGACAAATGGAGGGAATAACTGGCAGACATTTCCCATTGCGAGTTCGGGGGATTTGAAAAGAGTTTCATTTATAAATGCTTTTACAGGATTTGTAATTGGAGGTGCAACCGAGATACTATATAAAACAACAAATTTTGGTCAAACGTGGAATAACATTGGTTTTATACCGAATGTGACAGGGTATTCTACTAGTATAGCTTTCATTGATAAGAGTACCGGATGGGTAGGAGGAACAAATGAATTATATAAAACAACAAATGAAGGAAATACTTGGATAAGGCAAAACGTAAGTCCAGGAGTTTTATATTCAATAGAACCTGTAACAGATAGCTTGGTTTGGGCATGCGGAAATGGGGGAAGAATTTGGAATACAATTCGAGGGGGTGACACTATAACAGATATAAAACAGATTTCATATAATATTCCCATTTCATTTGAACTTAAGCAAAATTATCCAAACCCATTTAACAGTACTACTGTAATAGAATTTAATTTAAGAAAAAATGGGATTTATAAAATGGACATATTTAATAACTTAGGGCAATTAGTTATAAATGTATTTTATAAAAAATTTACTGAAGGAGTGTATGAATTAAAATATAATGCTGAAAAATTAACTTCCGGAATTTATTATTATTCAATACAAGGAGAAAATAATATATTAACCAAAAAATTTATATTAATAAAATAATAAGGAGGTATTATGTCCCGGTGGAAGAAACTGGTAAAATTAAAACGACGATTTTTCTAAAAGATATTTAAAGAGGGCGAGACTCTAAGACTATTTTTATGATTTTTTTTAATAGTCATAGACATATCTTTTCAAAAAAAGGGTTTTAAAAATTTAGGTTTTATTATTATGAAAAAAATAATTTTATCAATACTCGTTTTTTTTAGCTTAACGCAAAATGCTCAAGCACAGTGGATGACACAGCAAAGTGGAGTAACAAATCATCTCTATGATATGGAGTTTATACACAAAAATACGGGATGGATATGTGGTACCGGAGGTGTAATCCTTAAAACTACTAACGGTGGAACGAACTGGATTCAGCAAATCACAAAAGTCCCTGACAAACCGTTATTCGGAATTCATCCTGTAAATGAAAATGTTGTTTATTCAGTAGGATGGTTTGGAACAATATTAAAAACTACAAACGGTGGAGAGAATTGGATTGCTATAGAAAACGGAGTTGTAGGAGATGGAAATTATTTTTGTGTCTTTTTCATAAATGAAACTACTGGATGGATTGGAGAAAATAATAATACGGGACAAGGTGATGTGAAGAAAACAACTGATGGAGGACTGACATTTACCTCATCATATACATTTGGCTGGCCGTATGATCTGTATTTTAAGGATAGCTTGAATGGAGTTGGAGTTGATGGAGCAGCCACCATACACCGAACGACAAATGGAGGTAATAACTGGCAGTCATTTGCCATTTCAGGTTCAGGTGATTTTTATAGGGTTTCGTTTATAAATAATTATACCGGTTTTGTAATTGGAGGTACTACCGAGATATTATATAAAACAACAAATTTTGGTCAAAGTTGGAATAATATTGGTTTTATTCCAAATGTAACAGGCTATTCTACCAGTATTGATTTTATAAACGATAAGGTAGGGTGGGTAGGAGGAACAAATGGAATTTATAAAACTATAAATGCAGGTCAAGAATGGATAAAACAAATTGGAACAGGTGTAATATATACTATAACAGCAGTTACAGATAGTTTAGTTTGGGGATGTAGTAATTTAGGAAGAATATGGCATACTACTAATGGTGGGGACACACTTACATTAATAAATCAGATATCAGAAAATATACCCGAATCGTTTAAATTAATGCAAAATTATCCAAATCCTTTCAACAGTGAAACTAATATTGAATTTAGTATAAGAATAAAAAATAAATATAAATTGGAAATATTAAATACACTGGGAATTGTAGCAGAAATTCTTATAAATGAAGAATTAAATGAGGGAAAATATAAATATAATTTCAATGCTGATAAATTTACTTCAGGGGTTTATTATTACCGATTAAGTTCAAAAAATTCAATTCAAACCAAAAAATTTATATTAATAAAATAAAAAGGAGGTATTATGTCCCGGTGGAAGAAACTGGTAAAATTAAAACGACGATTTTTCTAAAAGATATTTAAAGAGGGCGAGACTCTCAGACATTTTCCAGGCACGGAATTTTATCAAAGATTAATCTTATAAAAATAAGATTTGTCTTGCCCTCTGTTTTTATTATAAAAAAAATTATACTAAAAAACTTAAAAAATACTAAAATGAAAAGTCTAAAAAATATCACTTTAGCTCTTTTGATTTCATTGATCTTTCAAACATCTTTGTTTGCAGATAATGATTGTCCAATGTCCGAATGGTATCCGAATTTGGATATTCCATCGGATTTTACAGGTGGATTATATAAGCCATTCAGAACAGATTCGGCAGGAGGTCAGGCACTACCTACGACAGCTTCATTTAATGTTTTAATTGTATTTGTTCAATTTCCCGATGAAAACTCATTAACAGATAACTCCTATTGGCCCATTGGACAGCCGCCGGTAATTATAGATAGTCTCTTAGCTCCAGCAAGAAATAATTCCGGTGCTTTCTGGAACAGGTACAATGAATCATCTCAACGACTTTCAGATTATTATCAGGAAGTTAGTCGAGGACAGTTTCACATGACAGGAATAACACGACATTACATTTTTGATCACAACAGAAGTTATTATAATGGAAATGCAACTTTAATGAACAATGAAGTTTACACAAAATTAAAAGCAGATACGGCAATTCAATGGCCAAATTTTGACAAATGGCATTACCTATCTTCTGGAAATTTCAGCTATCAGGGAGACGGTCACTTAGATATGCTGATGATGGTAAGAAGAACAAATCCCGGTCATGCAGGATTTGCATTATTAGATGGTTCTGAGTTTGAGATAGATCCGAATAATGAAATATGGATTAGAACTGGATTTTATGGAAATGGCTCGGGATTAGTAATACTAGGAAATTTAGGAAATCCTGTTCAACCTCATTCATATAATAGGTTTTTAGGAATATTAATCCATGAATATGGACATTACTTATACGGACCACATTCATCAATTGGTATAATGACATCACGCGGAGGTAATTCAATACACGATTTATTCTATAGTCCTTTTGAAAAATATAAACTTGGATATATAGAACCAACTCTTGTTAATTTTTCACAACAGAGTTCTTATTCAATTAATGATATTTCAAGCAGAACATCTAATAACAATGTTCTTAAAGTGCCAATTTCATCAAACGAATACTTCTTGATTGAAAACCGCAGAAAGGTTTCAAAATGGGATGTAAAAATGCTTGGAGATACAGCTCATCTTGATATGTTCAGAAATACTTCAAACTATGGAAAAGGTGTTTATATATATCATCATAGGTCTACTGATTTGGGTTATCCAGGAGATCAGGACCAGGAGTGTGCTGATGGAATATGGAATTGGGTTGAGTCGGGTTCAGCAATTCCTGACTGGACTTCATCGGGATCTATACCTTTAATAAAAAGAACTTCTTTAGCTTATCCGGTTAATAATGATAACGGATTGTGGGGTAATCTAAATAATAAAGATGGTATCTCTGTAAACTCTTTAGTTGGAGGAAATTATGGTGTCGGTGTGTATTTTAGCAGTGGAAATAGTAATGATACTATTGGTCGGACAGGTACGGATAAAATTTTTACAAACGAGGAAAGTTTATGGACTTCAAGAGAGCAGTTTGGAGACAGATATGATGCATGGAATATAGGATACAATCAGATCTTTTCACCTTATTCAAATCCAAATACTAAAGATTGGTTAGATGATAGTACAGGTATTTTTATTTATTACGAATCCTTAACCAGCGAAGTAGCAAACCTAAAAATATACAAAACAGGATCAGGATATTCGGAAAATGAAATTCTTGCTGTTACTCCTCCTTCAAGACCAATGGGAATTAATTTGCAAAATTACTTTCCAAAAAATTCAAATTTTTGTCATCCAAAGATTGTCTGGAATCATAATACAGAACCGGACATGACAAGAACAAATGATACGAAAAGATATAAAATATTCAGGGCCAAGCAACCAAATATGAATTCAGTACCAAATAATTATTTATATTTAGGTTATAAAGATGTTCATAAAGATTCAATTCCATCATACGTTGATCTTACAATAAACAAGTATGATTGCGGTGCAGAACCTGAACCAACCTCTGAACTATTTCCTGTAAGATATTATGTGAGAGCAGTTGATAAATTTGATGATGAATCCGTTCCTTCGGATTTTGTCCAGACAATAGGAATATCGGGAGGACCACCAGTAGAAGATAATTTTGGAAATACAACTTAGAATGTTGACATTCCAACAGAATATTCTTTAAATCAGAATTACCCAAACCCGTTCAACCCTGTGACAAAGATAAAATATGATCTGCCGTTTGAAGGAAATGTAAGCATAAAAATATTTGACATTAGCGGAAGACTAATAAAAACTCTGATCAATGAAAACAAAGTTGCGGGAAGATATGAGGTAGATTTCCACGGAGAGAATCTTTCGAGCGGAGTTTATTATTATAAGATCGAGAGCGGTGATTTTTCTCAGGTGAGGAAAATGATTCTACTTAAATGATCCGCCGCGGCGGAGTTGTAACGTTTTTAACGTGAAGATTTGTAAGGCATTTAAACCCGCTCCGGTTTTCGGGGCGGGTTTTTTAATTATACTGAATCCTATCAACTGATAGATGTATTGTATACAAAAATCTTACACCAAAATTTAACTTAGTACACGTCTATAAACAAATAAGTCAAGTATATACCTTTCCCCACAAAAAAAATTTTATTTTTTTTGCTACTTGATGATGGGGCTCACTTTCGGTCTCAATATAGAGAACATTTTATTTAACAGGGTAATATCTTTGTGATCTTTCTTTACTTCTTTTACTAAGTTATTTTTTAAATTATACGTCTATTTGTACCTTTAAGGTAATAGTAAATTTTTAATTTTAAATGAGAAGTGGTTAACCGACAAATTGGCTCTCATAAAGGAGCAACGTGTACATTGAACCTATCTTCTCTTAATTTCAGATCACTTTTTATTAAAATGTTTTTTAATTTCTGGTAGTTTTATCCCTGTTTTATTTTATTATATTTTCCCTCCATTGATATGGCCGGTAATCTGTTCCATTTTTCAATACTGCATAACTTACCTTTGCAATGTATCTGGTTATTTTGTTTTGTGCATGTTCACAACTGTAGCCATTCTGTAATAAGTATTCATAATATTCACGTATGTCATTCTTTCCTCTTAAAGCTGCTTTAGTTGCTGTCTTGTAATGTTTCTTTAATAATTTATTGTGCCTTATCCGCTTTTTACCATAACTTCTTCCTCCGCTGTCTTTCTGATGTTCCGCTAATCCGCAATATGCATAGTATTTATATTTGTTAGCAAATCTGGACGCATCTATTATCGTTGCAAATATTCCTACCGATATTATTAATCCAATTCCAGATATTTTATCTAACTGCCTTATTACTTTGTTTTCTTTTCGTATCTTTATAAATACATCTTCAAACTCTTTCTTTGTTTGTGAAAAATGTTCTATTACTAAATTCTGCTTCAGTGTAATAAACTTCGTAAGTTCACTTTTTGATTGCAATTTCTCTTTCTTATGATCTTTTCCTTCAGCTCTGAATATTGCTGAACGCTGGTTCTGGATTCTGACGGATGAATTTACAAAATCTTCATATGTACTTACTAACTTTCGTATCTCATATGTTTTGTCCATGCTATGAAAGACTTCCTTTAACATACCACTTCTCAATAAAAAACAAAGTTTACCGGCATCATGCTTATCTGTCTTTGGACCTTCCTTTAGCAAACTATTTCGATATGCATCACATATGATTATTTTATCTACGTGATCTTTTAACTCTACGTATAACCAGTGACTCGTTGTGGTTTCTTCTATTGTCAATATTTTTTTACCCTGACGTGATTTCAGATATTGCTTCATTATCTTTAGATCAGGTAAAATTGTGGTATGCTCAGGTTCAACACTTGTATCGCGCATTGATGCGATAGCTACAATTTCCTGCGACCAATCTACTGCAATGTAGTGTTTATAAATTTCATTTTTTGTAATTTTCATTTTAGGGTTCCTTTCATTTTTGAAGTTCTATTTTCTACCAATTTAATTGGTACTAACTCTTAATGAAAGTGAGCCCTTGTAAAAGAAGTAAAGAAAGATCACAAAGATATTACCCTGTTAAATAAAATGTTCTCTATATTGAGACCGAAAGTGAGCCCCATCATCAAGTAGCAAAAAAAATAAAATTTTTTTTGTGGGGAAAGGTATATACTTGACTTATTTGTTTATAGACGTGTACTTAGATCAACCAATCAACACTCAAATCTAACTTTCAATAATCATCCATTAACTTTATTTTGAATAAAAATTTAAAATCATACATGAAAAAGCCATACCCTCCAATATATTATTCCGATTATCTCCAGCTTGAAAAATTACTGACCAGCCAGCATCCAAAGAGTGATGAATACGGCCATCATGCTCACGATGAAATGCTTTTTATTATTATTCACCAGGCATATGAACTCTGGTTCAAGCAGATCATACATGAACTTCTGTCAGTAAATGAAATGTTTCAGCATGATAATATTGATGAAAAGAATATTGGAATTGCAATTTCCCGTCTAAGGAGAATTACCGTAATTCAGAAAGTTCTGATCGAACAGCTCAATGTCATAGAAACAATGACACCTCTGGATTTTCTTGAATTCAGGGATTTTCTGATCCCGGCTTCAGGATTTCAGAGCTATCAGTTCAGGATTATTGAAAACATGCTTGGATTAAATATTGAAAACAGGGTAAAGCTTGATAATAAGAATTACTATTCACTTGTATCTGATGAACATCAGAAGATGCTGCTCGAATCCCAGGATTCCGTTTCAATTTTTCAGGCAGTTGATAAATGGCTTTCAAGAATGCCTTTTATGAAGATAGAGAATTTTAATTTCTGGGAATATTATAAAAAGGCAATAATGGAAATGTCCGATGAAGAAAAAGAAATTATTATGAACAATCCGAGTCTTACGGATGAAAAACGTGAAAACCAACTGAAGATGTCTGAAGCAACCAGGGAAAAATATGTTGCTCTTCTCGATGAGGAAAAGCATAACGAACTCATGAAAAAAGGTGAAAGGAGTCTTTCATACCACGCAACTCTTGCGGCTTTATTTATTAATCTTTACAGAGATGAACCGATACTTCATCTTCCATTCAGATTCCTGACTTATCTTGTTGACATAGACGAGAATTTTACCACATGGAGATACAAACACGCTCTGATGGTTCACAGAATGATCGGAGCAAAAGTAGGAACTGGCGGATCTTCGGGGCATCATTATCTGATGCAGACTGCGGAGAAGCATAAAGTATTCAAGGATCTGTTTGATCTTCCGACTTATCTGATACCAAGGTCAGCTTTACCGGAATTGCCGGAGGAGTTGAAGCTTAAACTTGGTTTTAGTTATGGATTGAATTTAGATGATTTAAAGTAATCTTCAAAAGATATACATTCATTAATTTCAAATAAATCAGAGAGGAAATCATGGAATATATAGGTATTGTAATATTAGTATTTTTTATAATAATTACATTTTTAAAAACAGCAAGAGTGGTACCTCAAAAGAGCGCTTTTATAGTGGAAAGACTCGGTAAATATCACGCAACACTTGAAGCAGGATTTCATATCCTGATTCCGTTTGTTGATAAGGTTGCATATAAACATTCACTGAAGGAAATTGTAATGGATGTACCGCCTCAGTCTTGTATTACAAAAGATAATATCGCTGTGGAAGTTGACGGAGTTCTGTACTTTCAGGTAATGGACCCCATGAAAGCATCTTACGGAGTAAATGATTATTCATTTGCTTCAGTACAACTTGCTCAGACTACTATGAGAAGTGAGATAGGAAAAATGCAGCTTGATAAAACATTTGAAGAAAGAGAGATCATAAATGCTTCGATTGTAAACGCAATTGATAAAGCTTCAGATCCGTGGGGATTGAAAGTTATCAGATATGAAATCAAAAACATAAATCCGCCTGAGAGCATAAAGGATGCGATGGAAAAGCAAATGAGAGCAGAGCGTGAGAAACGCGCGCTGATCGCAGAATCAGAAGGAGATAAGCAAGCGAGAATTAACCGGGCGGAAGGTGAGAAGCAGGAAGCTATTGAAAGATCCGAAGGTGAAAAAATGAAAAGAATTAATGAGGCCGAAGGAAGATCGCAGGAGATTGAGAAAGTTGCTATGGCGACGGCTAAAGGTATCCGTGAAATTGCAATTGCAATTAATGACAGAGGTGGAATGGATGCTGTGAATCTGCGTATAGCCGAACAATATCTGAATGAATTCGGAAAGCTGGCACAGAAAAATAATACAATGATCATTCCGGGTAACCTGAGTGATATCTCAGGAATGGTTGCATCGATCAGTAAAGTATTCAATACTATAAACCCCAAGGATCAGGAAGAAACTAATTTAAAACAATAAGCAAACCTAATTTTTGTTATGGAAAACAGTTCAATCATATGGTTTATAGCCGGCATTTTTTT
Organism: uncultured Ignavibacteria bacterium; assembly: GCA_937872315.1. GTDB lineage: Bacteria > Bacteroidota > Ignavibacteria > Tepidaquicellales > Tepidaquicellaceae > JAGPCH01. Next base: position 56,957 of record CALMST010000158.1, read on the forward strand.
ATTAATTGCAGAACTAATCATGCCGGGATTTGTAATTTTCTTTTTTGGAATTGGAGCGTTGATTACTTCTCTTCTGATATATATGTTTGATCTGAATTCGATTTTTATTCAGATGATAATTTTCATGGTTGTTTCTATCCTGTGTCTTGTACTTCTCAGAAGAATATTTACTAAATTATTTCAGGGAAAAGTAAGCGGGGATAAAGTACTTAAGGATGATTTCATTGGAAGAAAAGCAATTGTGATAAATGAGATAAAACCTAATTCACTAAAAGGTAAAGTTGAAATAAACGGAACAAACTGGGAAGCGGATTCCGAGTTTTATATAGAAAAAGAAACAGTTGTTGAAATTACCGGAAGGAAAGATCTGACTTTAATTGTGAAACCCATAGATTAAAAAATATAAATGAATATTGATTTAACAAACAAAAGAGCAATTGTCTGCGGAAGTTCTCAGGGAATTGGTAAAGCCACAGCATTACAATTCGCCGCTTCAGGCGCGAGTGTAATACTGATAGCGCGTAATGAAGACTCTCTGAGAAAAGTTTTACGGGAGCTCCCGGC
>CALMST010000159.1 GCA_937872315.1 uncultured Ignavibacteria bacterium
TAAATTAGTCTAAAAAGTTGTGAAAACTAAGACAAAAATTAGTTTGACAAAATTCAGTTATTTGATAATTTTTGTAAGTAAGAATATTTAGTGATCACTGAATGTGGTTTTCAACATATAAAATTTTTAACACCCCAAAATTCAATTCACCATTTTTTTTTAATAATAATCTAATTTACAAAAATGAAAAAAATCTTTTTACTTTTCTTTGCTTTATTTTTTGCATCACGGGTTAATTCACAAATTTTTATTGAAAATTTTGATTATGCACCCAACACCCAGATTTCCACTACACCTCTCTGGTATGTTGCAAACAATTCGGCGTTAGCCCCTATCACTGCGGCAATTCCGGGATTGACCTTTCCGGATTACATAGGATCAGGAATTGGAAATATGGGCTATATTCCATCTTCACCACAAACAAGTGAAACCGATTCAGCATCGCTGGTGCCATCAGTCAGCTCCGGCGCTGTTTACAGTTCATTTATGATAAGAACTATAGGTGTGGGTACGAGTCCTGACAGGGTCTTTTATTCTTTGCAGGGATCAGATAATCAGATCTATGGCTCGGTTTATTGGGAACCAACGGGTAATTCTGATTTATACCGAATTGGAATTCAAAAAGCCGGCGGTGACGCCGTTGTATATTATAACCGAAACTTAGTTCGATCAACTCAAACTTATCTTGTAATAGTAAAGTATGAATTCAAAACCGGTTCAGGCAGTGATGATGAGGTAAGCTTATTTGTTTACGATATCGATACTCCTGTGCCCTCTGTTGAACCGGCACCTGACTTAGGACCAATAACATCAGCAAGTCCCGATGCGCCGAATCTGAGCAGAGTGTTACTTAATAATTCGATAAATGGTCCCGATTTATACATCGACGGAATTTATGTTGACCAGGCATGGAATAGCGGCGTGCTTCCCGTTGAGCTTGCTTCTTTTACATCTTCCGTGATCAACAGAGATGTAACACTTTACTGGAAGACCACTTCTGAAACAAATAACTCTGCCTTTGAGATCGAAAGATCATCAGAAACCACTTCATGGACCAAAGTTGGCGCGGTTTCCGGAAACGGAACGACAGGTTCTGTTTCAAATTACACATTCAAAGATAATGGGTTATCAACCGGTACTTACAAATACCGATTAAAGCAAATCGATTTCAACGGAAATTTTGAATACTTTAATCTTGATAACGAAGTGAACATCGGCGTACCTGTACAGTATGAACTGTCGCAGAATTATCCGAATCCTTTCAATCCTTCCACTACGATCAATTTCGATATTCCGAGAGACGGTAATGTCAGCTTAAAAGTATTTGATCTGTCGGGAAAGGAAGTCGGGACAATAGTTAACGAAACAATGGCAGCGGGATATCATTCAGTCAGATATGACGGATCTTCCTTAACCAGCGGAATATACTTTTATACTCTGGAAGCAGATAACTTTACGGCAACAAAAAAACTGGTACTTTTAAAATAAGAATTTTTTTTTTCAGTATGACTCTTAAACCGGCAGATCAAAAACTGCCGGTTTGACCCCAAAAAAATTCACCGGTTCAATTATTCATAAAACTTTAAATTACAAAAATGAAAAAAATCTTTTTACTTTTCTTTGCTTTATTTTTTACATCACGGGTTAATTCACAAATTTTTATTGAAAATTTTGATTATCCTTCAGATACATATTTGCCTTCCACTGGTATATGGGGAGTATTCCAACCCGGTACAGATTCTATTTTTGTGCCTCCGGAATCACTTACATTTCCGGATTATGCAGGTTCGGGGATTGGATATTGCGCGGCACTTGGCACGGTAGGAGAAGATGATTCCACTTCGTTTCCCCCTGTAACTACAGGCAGCATATATGTTTCCTTTTTATTTAAACCCTTAGCTGCTGGTTCAAACAACGAACCTTTTATTGAATTCAAGAACGGTTCCGCTCCCCGTGCCTGGCTGAAGGTCTATACAAGGTCACCTAATGGTACTGATTTGGAGATAGGACTTACTTTCTCTGATGAACCGACAGTCTTTTACTCTCCGCCTAACTATCAGCTCGGTCAAACTTATCTTATTGTCGCAAAATACGAGTTCAATCCCGGTGCAGCTAATGACAAAGCCAGTTTATGGGTTTTCGATTCCTTATCCCCTCCTCCGGCAACAGAACCTGCTCCTGTAATTGGACCAATAGGTGTCGCTTTGAGACCTGATGCAGACACATTAAGAACAATAGTTCTCGTTCAGGGGACGATTAATGGTACAAGCGGATTTAGCATTATTGACGGAATATATATTGACCAGGCATGGAATAGCACCGTGCTTCCCGTTGAGCTTGCTTCTTTTACATCTTCCGTGATCAACCGGGATGTAACACTTTACTGGAAGACCACTTCTGAAACAAATAACTCTGCCTTTGAGATCGAAAGATCATCAGAAACCACTTCATGGACCAAAGTTGGCGCGGTTTCCGGAAACGGAACGACAGGTTCTGTTTCAAATTACACATTCAAAGATAATGGGTTATCAACCGGTACTTACAAATACCGATTAAAGCAAATCGATTTCAACGGAAATTTTGAATACTTTAATCTTGATAATGAAGTGAACATCGGCGTACCTGTACAATATGAACTGTCGCAGAATTATCCGAATCCTTTCAATCCTTCCACTACAATCAATTTCGATATTCCAAGAGAAGGTAATGTCAGCATAAAAATATTTGATCTGTCGGGAAAGGAAGTCGGGACAATAGTAAACGAAACAATGGCAGCCGGATATCATTCAGTCAGATATGACGGATCTTCCTTAACCAGCGGAATTTATTTTTATACTCTGGAAGCAGATAACTTTACGGCAACAAAAAAACTGGTACTTTTAAAATAAGAATTTTTTTTTCAGTATGACTCTTAAACCGGCAGATCAAAAACTGCCGGTTTTTTTTTGGTTCTTATTTAAATCGGATATATAATCTCAGGTTTAAGTTCCATTCATTTAATGTTACTTTTACAATGAACAGGAATATACTTAAGGATGAAATATGATTTCGGGAAACCACACCAAGCCTCTCCTTTGCAAGGAGGGTGAATTTAGGTCTTTTAAAGGAAGGTGAAAATTAATCTATTCCACTGCTTAGAGAGAATTCAGTACTGTACAACATGATTTAATGAATTAAAAATTATTTATGAATTGATTCAAAACCTACGAATATTTTCATAATCTAATAACAGATCCCATTTCTCCCTTTCGCAATTGGGAAGATTATTTTTATGAATTTCAGATATTAAATCTAAAAAACATATTTCATAAATTTGATTTGCAGATATAAATGAAAACTTTTTTGACAGGCCTGAGAAAGATCTGTTCTCCAAAAAAATTAAATAATTGAACAATTAAATTACATACATTATTTTCGTTATTATTATAAATTTAAGAACAAGTTTAATGAAATTTTTTATCAAACAAAGGATCTCCCTGCTGCTTCTTTTTATATTCTTAGTTCAAACCAATGAACCCCGCGCATGTACAAGAGTGGTTTACAAAGGACCGGCAAATACATTTCTTACAGCTCGTTCCATGGACTGGAATGAAGACACTCAAACAGATCTGTGGATCTTTCCCAGAGGTATGGAAAGAAACGGAGAAACCGGACCAAACACGATAAAATGGAGATCAAAATACGGAAGCGTCATAGCTTCGGCATACAATGTTGCAAGTACAGACGGTATAAATGAGAAAGGGCTTGTTGCGAATCTTCTCTGGCTTGCAGAGTCTGAATATCCAAAATGGGATCCCGGCAAACCGGGACTTACTATTGCCGCCTGGGTACAGTATGTGCTGGATAATTTTGAAACGGTTGATGAAGCGGTAAGTGAATTGAGTCAGGAGAAGTTCATACCTTATACTTCAAATGTTCCCGGACAGGACCGCCTGGTCACAGTTCATTTGTCTTTATCAGATGCAACCGGCGACAATGCAATACTTGAATACATAGACGGCAAGCTGAATATACATCATGACAGATCTTATCAGGTAATGACCAATTCACCTCCGTTTGACCAGCAGCTGGCATTGAATGATTACTGGAAAAATATAAGCGGTGTCGTTTTCCTTCCGGGGACTAACCGTGCAGCGGACAGATTTGTAAGAGCTTCCTTCTACATTAATGCCGTTCCGCAGACAGATGATATTATGACAGCAACCGCATCTGTCTTCAGTGTGATAAGGAATTGCTCAGTCCCTTACGGTATAAGTACTCCAAATGAGCCCAACATTTCATCGACCCGCTGGAGGACTGTTTCAGATCAGAAGAATCTTATTTATTATTTTGAATCTGTGATTTCTCCGAATACTTTCTGGGTAGATCTTAAGGACGTGGATCTTTCAGAAAATGCCCCGGTAAAAAAGCTTCCTCTGACCGGTGGAGAAATATATGCTGGCAATGCTGCTGCTCAGTTTATTGCAACACCGGCTTTTGCATTTTTAGGATATGAAAATTAATCATCTCTTACAAATTCCGGAGTTTATATAAGCAGTATTCAGGAGATAATTCATGAATCAAGCATTGTTGTTTTCCGCATAGTTTCAGTTCCAACTTTAATGTGGCATTTGGATTGAACGATGCCACATTAAATTCTAAAAAAAATTATGTCCTGTGTGTTAAATTTGAACTGCGGGTTACATAATCAGCACCGGTTTAATACTTCTTCCTTTTTTATCCCTGCATGAATTTTTAAATTCAAAGAAAAACAATTCAGAATATGTCAGAAACTTTTGATGCTATAGTTGTCGGCGCAGGTCATAACGGTCTTACGTGCGCCTGCTATCTTTCAAAAGCCGGCATGAAAGTGCTGGTTCTTGATCAGTACCATACAGTAGGCGGAATGGCTACCACTGAGGAAGTCACTCTCCCGGGTTTCAGATCTGATCTGCATGCATTCGGATATCAGTTTGCAAGTCTTTCACCTGCACCCCGGGAGCTTGGGCTCGCAGACTTCGGATTCGAACTCATTCGTCCTGAGATCAACTATTCTCACGTCTTCCCTGACGGAGGGATCATTTCAATGCACAGGTCGGTGGAAGATACCATCAGGAGTATAGGACGTTACTCAAAGAAGGACGGAGAGACCTGGCGGCGATGGGCTCAGCGTTTCGTTGAACAAAAGGAAAATATCGCAGCATTCCTTAACTCCCCTCCCGCCTCACTTACCGATTCAACAAAACTGATCACCGGCATGCCGGACGGCATGGAAGAACTCCGGTTAGAACAGCAGACCATGCGTTCCTGGGTGAATGAACATTTCGAGGCTGAATAAACAAGATTGTTCTTAGGATGCTTTGCAAGTCACGTAGCAGCCAGCCCGGATGACACAGGCGGCGGTTATATCGCGTGGCTTTTTGCAAGCCTCATTCAGGCATTGGGTAACCGTGTCGTCAAAGGCGGAATGCATAATCTTCCTCTTGCTTTAGCAGCATATGTTCGTTCGAAAGGCGGAGAGATACGCACAGGCGCAAGAGTAAATAAAATAATTGTGAAAGACGGCAGGGCTGCGGCGGTTCAGCTTTCGGACGGAGAAGAAATTGATTTCAGTAAGGTAGTGTCAGTTAATACTGATCCGAGACAACTCATTGTTGATTTTCTGGGTGAGGAACATGTTGGCAGTGAACTTGTCCAAAAGATGCAGCATCAGTATGAATGGGGCGATGCTTATATGACCATTTATCTTGCGCTGGATAAACAGCTTACATACAGATCAGGCTCTGATGCAAATGTATCACCTTATGTTCATTCCACGGATTCAACTCTTGAATACATTTCTCGTGTTTACGCCGAATGCCGGAGCGGTTATCTTCCGGCAAAACCATTTATCGTCATGTGCAATGACACTGCAGTGGATCCCGGCAGAGCGCCGGATGGCAAAGCTGTGATGAAGTTTATAATTTTAAATGTACCTTATGATATCAAAGGAGATGCAGCAGGAAAGATCTCCGCACGCACTTGGGATGATGTGAAAGAAGCTTATGCTGATCATATAATTGACATTATCTCTGATTCTGCGGCACCCGGTATCAGGGATCTGATCTTAAAGCGTGTGGTTCATTCACCTCTCGACATGGAACGCAATCTGCTCAGCGCGGTAAAAGGTACGGTCTCACACGGCGGATTCTTTCCGTATCAGTCGGGAGATCAGCGGCCGCTTCCGGGACTCGGGCAGTACCGCATGCCTGTTCCGAATGTTTACCTGTGCGGATCAGGTGCTCATCCCGCCGGCGGGATCACTATGGCTCCGGGAAGAAATGCAGCACAGGTAATCCTGAAGGATCTGAATCAGTAAGCAGACTGATCAAAACCCGGTTGTTAATTGCTGATACAGATCAGATTATTTTCCTGCAGTCAGAAGTATTGTATCATGCTCAGGGTTCATATTATTATTGCTAACATATTGCTGCCATTTTTCAGAAATTTTATTTTCCATTTCAGCATAAGTTTTCTTATCGATCTTATCCATAGATGAAAAAAGAGGCGTGCCTGCAAAATATTGCCATAGAAATTCCTCAGGCAGCGGAAGATGAAGTTCTTTCTTTTTTGATTTTACTTTAGTTTTTTTAAAGCCGGCATCCTAAAAGTACTCCATAACTTTGCCAATGTTATTCTTTAAAGAGATTTTGTTGTGAGTTGTCCGTATAAAATGCTGATTTTAGTAATATTCACCCATTTACCCATCTCCTTTTCAAGGAGCTGAATTACAGATCTTTTCAATCATAGGGGAAACCTCACCCATTTTACATTGTGGAGAAAATCAACTTTAAAAAATCTTTTTTCAAGCTAATATTAAAAAATGTTCATTCAATCCACTTCCTTAAATAATACAGGGCGTGAAAAAAAATAAAAGAATATGCTGATTAGAAGCAAATAATTAATTTTTTCAGCTTATTTTAAATTTAAAAACAATGAAAACAAGGAAAAAAATTAGTTTGTCAAATATTCTTATACTGATTAATTTTGTAAGCAAATAAAAATAAAAACCATTGTAACACCTTTATTTACATTTTATAAAATTTTTATTTGTTGCCAAAGAAATTCACCTGTTCAAATATTTATAAAAATTTTAGTCGTCAATTTTCCTGCCGGCTTCAATTGAATTTTCTGAAAATTTTTTTGCATTCACACTTGTAAATCTTAAAATTATAAAATCCCGATAAATGAAATCAACTTTTATAAAAAGCTTTATAGTATTAATAACCGCTGTAATTCTGACATCATGCTCAGGCAATATTTCGTCATATGCTCCGCAATCGACAGATGATCAGATCTCCGGGAAAATTTCAAATTTTCTTGCGAATGATTATTTAAAGAAAGACATAAAATTCATACCTGCCGATGACAGGAGATTTCGATTTTTTGTCAAGGATATTAACGGAGACGATAGTCCAGAATATTTTATCCATCTGTTTACTCCGTATTTCTGTGGAAGTGGCGGATGCACATTTTTAATAATTGACTATAAGGAAAATGTTATAAGTAAATTTACAGTTACAGAAGCCCCCATTTACATATCCAAAGAGAAAGAAAATAACTGGAATGTCCTTTACCTGATGAGCGGAGGAAAATACAGGAAAGTTGTTCATGACAAAAATTCTTACCCGGGAAACCCGTCTTTACTCGAAACGACAGATTACAAACCAGGACCCGGCGACATAGCAATATTTGATGACAAAAAAAATCCTTCTAAAACATTTTCGTTCTAGAAGAATCAAAACTGAACAGATAATTTGTATCCGGATAAACAATATTACTCAATAAAAATATTGTATGTGTTAAAAAACATTTATTGTATTATCTCTACGGTAGCATTCAGATTTATAGTGAGCAGCATTCATATAAATCAAAATTAATCTGTGATGTTTAAAAAAATGACAGTTATACAGAAAATTACAATGGTAATGATTGCATTGTATTTGATCTGGGAAATATCAGTTCAAATCTTGGAATTGACATAGCACCCTCAGGGTGCGGTAATCCGTGCTGACCTTATTTTAATTTATCCTGTACTGATAATTCTGATCCTGATTTCCGTAATACAATTGATTGTGCGATATATGAAAAGTCATTGAAGTCTATTTTTAAATCGAAGTCTCATTTGGAAAGGAATTGCTTCCCGGAGATTCATAATCTTAATTTATGATAAATACATTTTTAAAATCACCGGCGGCATTTATAATTTTATTCTTGTCATTAATATACGTAAACAGTTCATCTGCATATACGGGGCTAAGTTCAGGGGACAAGGCATACAGGATATTAAATGCTACCGTTCTTCCTGCAGAAATAGATTCAGCTGTTAAGGAATATGCTGTGAAAATGAACTGCAGGATTTTAGTACAGGTAGTTGATCCTGACGGGATAGCATACAATATTGGATATGACGGCAGAAATAATATGCAGATCAGAGATTTTGATTCCGAATACATCGATATCGGAAGCTGTACGAAAATGTTTACTGCCGCTTCAGTTCTTCAGCTTGTTGAGGAAGGTAAGCTCAGACTGACAGACAGGCTAACGGATATTTTCCCTGATGAAGATATATTGAGAGGAATGCTTGTGATTAACGGGATCGATTATATCGACAGTGTCACTGTGCAGAATCTTCTGAGTCACACATCCGGAATTCCGGACTATTTCAGTCCGGATAATAATTCAAAAGAAATTTCCATTCATGGAGACAGTTCGCTGCGTTTCATCCCATGGGATCTTGTAGCACTTGCAAAAGGATTTAACAATGCTGAACTCATCCCCGGCAGCAGCTTTAATTACAGCAACACCAATTATATATTGCTTGGATTGATAATAGAAAAATATTCCAATATGAAATATGCTGATTATGTTGTGAAAAATATTCTTCAGCCGTTGGGAATGGAAAATACTTTTTTGCCTTCCGCATTCAGTCTGCCCGGCAGAAAAGACGGCCATTACAATCAAAAGTTAAATGTGATGCCGGCAACTCTGGCCTGGTCAGCAGGTGAAATAATTTCCACTCCGGCTGACATGAATAAATTTATCCGCGGTTGGTATTCAGGCAAATTGTTTTCTGACAAAATGTGTAATGAGGTAAGGAGCAATTATTTTAACAAAGCATTCGGGCAGTTTGAATATGGGTTGGGCATCCTAAAAGAACAGGCATTTTGTTTCGGACATGGAGGACAGACATTCGGATTTCAGTCATTCATTGGCTGTACAACCAGCGGATACAGCTTTGCCATTGGCATTGATGATGCAGCTGCAATTGTATATCCATTGGAAAGTGTTGTTGTATATTCATTAAAGTCATTAAACTGATAAGTGATTTCCACTTCGTTCTTCAAACAATTATGCAGATAAATGAACTGGAATCTTAATTTTGGCAAATAAAGCAAATTTTTAATAACACAAAACTGCTCCATAAATCATTGGGCATTAAACTGAATTAAAAAAAATAATTTTACATTTTAAGTAATTTCATAAATCTAAATAATATTTACATTATGATAAGGATCTACGTAATTGTTTTTTCGCTTATTGTATTTTCAGGCTGCACTAAGGAAGAACCAGATAATAAGGTATCAAATACCGGAAAATCTCAGGATTCTTCCATACAAAAATCAAATTTACAGGATACAACTGAAAATAATACCGGTCCGACGGAATTTAACGCAGATAACTACGGAAACTATGTTGATGGCAGCTACAATGACCGCTCGACAGGTGCTGACTGGGTTTCTGTAAAGATTTTACCATACACTAAAGGAAGTGTTATGGTATCGGTTCGCTCAAGAGCCGACAAAATGAAACCTTCCTGTACTTATGACGGGATAGCTTCTGTTACCGGTAAAAATGAATTAATGTCTAATGAATCTCTCGGAACTATGGTACTTAAATTCAATAATAATAACCTGACCATTTCCGGCGGAGAAAATTCGAAAGATATTGTACTGACTTATTATTGCCGCGGAGGAGGAAGCCTCGCCGAATCATATCAGAAAATAGATCAGGAGCTTGACCAGAGTCAGATAGATAAAACATCTTATGTTAAACAACTTAACCTGGAAGGCAGCGACATTGAATTCTTTATTGAAGTTACCGGAAAAAAATTGACTGTAACCCCGGCCGGACTTAAAGGCGATAACAAACCCATAACTCAGACAATTGACGGATATGTAAATGATGCGGAAATCGCAGATCTGAATGCAGACGGTTCACCGGAGATCTATATATACACGGTATCCGAGGGCACAGGAAAGTTTGGAAATGTGATTGGATATTCGGTCAACAGCGGCAAGTCTTTAACACAGATCAATTTTCCGGATATTAACAGCAATAAAGAAGCAGCGGAAGGATACGGCGGAAAAGACGATTTTGCAATTGTCGAAAATACTCTGGTAAGAAGATTTCCGGTATTCAAACCGGGAGATGCAAATTCTTCACCGTCGGGTGGAACAAAACAAATTCAGTATAAACTTAATAAAGGTGAAGCTTCCTGGCAACTGGTGATTGACAGGATCGTTTCTTACTAATTTATATTAATAAATTAGTTGTATGAGAAATTTTACTAAAATACAAAAAGTCACTGTACTGTTAATTTTACTTTATCTCGTCTGGGAAATTGCAATCAGGATTTGGGCGTATGTACAGCCGCCTGAAGGTGCCATAATCCGCGCTGATCTGATTTTTATTTATCCGGTTTTAATAATCCTGATAATTATTTCACTTGTGCAGCAGATCATCCGGTTTGCAAAAAGACATTGAAACACCAATCAACACTTCAACCAATCAACACATCAGTGGTGTCCATAACATTTCAAGTTGTTATATAATACAACCCGCCTGTGATAAATTGCCGCCAATGTAAATGAGTTTCCGGCAATATATCACAAGCGGGAGAGTTTTCTCTGCATGCTTTTCTTTTGATCATTCAAAAGAAAAGCGGTAAACTCTCTTTACTTAAATGAAGAATAATTTTAATAAATTGTTTTGAAATTATTTTGAAATTATTTTGAAATTATTTTAAAATCATTTTGGGCAGCTTACCTGGCTTTGATCCCTGTAAGAGTATTTATACTGAAATCAATTTTCATTTTAATTTCATTAATGGATTTTGAATTGGATGAATAAAATTTTATCCTGAAAATTCAACCAGTTACATCAGCCGATATTGATTCTTTAAATGCATTACAGCCTCCTGACCGGCCGGATATAAGGCCTCATTTCATTTATTACCT
>CALMST010000160.1 GCA_937872315.1 uncultured Ignavibacteria bacterium
GAAGACTGAAGGTGACGCAAAAAGAAATGAAAGTCTCGCAAAGAAGACTGAAGGTACCGCAAAAAGAAATGAAAGTCTCGCAAAGAAGACTGAAGGTACCGCAAAATGAAATGAATGTTCCGCAAAATGAAATTGAAGTGATAAGAAATTCAGTGAATGTGACACAAAATTCAATTGAGGTGATGCAAAGAGAAGTGAAGATCGCGCAAAATAGTGTGAGTCTTATAATCTTATGAAAAAGTGAAATATTTTTCAGTAAAATCCTCTCTTTTATTGCCGTTGGTTAAAACCAACGGCAATATATATTCTCAAACCCTGTTTTTTTAACCCTTCCCGGGCCGGGCAGAATATCCGAAAGAAATTCAAGTATATCTGCCTCAAAGACCCGAAGACTTGAAGAAGAGCATTTTGAAGGAATTTATCTTGGAGACTTTGAGACTTAGAGGCAAACCTAACGTTTTCAGACAGGGTGCCTGCTTGTGAAGGAGGGAAAAAAGTTACCTTTTGGATATGGCAATCTGCCGGCGCGCTTTAAAACAAAATAACCTTTTTTATATTCCTATTTTTATCTATTTTAAATCTCCCCAATTTTCATGCCGAATGTAAACAATATTTAAGTGATCCCCGCTTAATGGATTTCTTTTATATTTTTACGTTCGTTTGTAAATTAAACATTTGTTTTAATTAATCTAAAATTATGAAAATTACACTACTACTTTTAATTTTTACAATTCTTCCTGTTTATTCAGTATCTTCAGCAAACAGATCCGATATCACATTGCCAGGGCTTGAGGAAAGGTCTGACAGGATAGCCGTAATATTAAACAATAACTATTCTGAGACTACAGTAAAGGAAAGAATAAAGAGATATACGGGAACGGGGGATGAGATTAAGAAAGTTTATCCGGGAGTTTATCAGATCGTTTTTTCAAAAGGAAAGCAGGGATCAGAGCTTGATCAGTTGGAGGAGCAGTTAAAACTGCAGTCTGACATGTTTAAGATCGTAACAAGAGTTTATTACGGATCATCCAAACTTGTAACTCAGATACCCGGAGATTTGATCATAGTAAAATTAAGAAATAGTGAAGATGAAGACAAGCTGAACATATTTAATATCCGGAATAATTGCGCAGTGACCGGAAGTTCGACAAACGGCACATATCTGATCAGAACTGGGATAAATGATTCAAGGAATGCAGTGGAGTTAAGCAAAGAATATATGACATACGGCATATTCGAATATGCCGAACCGGATTTTATTTATCCCGACAAATGTCTTCTGCTTTCCATTCCGAATGACCAGTATTTTGAATCACAATGGGCTTTGAGAAATGTTTCTCAAACAGTAAATACCGGAAGTCCATTTCTCTTTCAGGGTGATGCTTTTGCAGTGAATGGTATCACAAATGCTGATATGAGAGTTTCGGATGCATGGGATTATACAGAAGGAAGTCCTTCAATAAAAATAGGGATAATAGACAGCGGGATAGATTCACTTCATCCGGATCTTCAGGCTCCGGGACATATATTACCGGGTTATGATGCATTCAATGACAGGGAAGGTTCGGCTGTGGATTTCGGTTCTCACGGAACATCGGTAGCCGGAATAATGGGCGCGATAAAAAATAACAGTATCGGTATTGCAGGCATAGCACCGGGCTGCAAAATAATGTCAATTACCATTTATGATGAAAACGGGACTTCAACTACTTCAAAGATCGCAAGGGCATTTGATACTGCAAGGGTAAGAGGACTTGATATAATATGCAGCAGCTGGGGAGGCGGCTCTCCTTCTCCTACCATTACAAATGCAATAAATAATGCTGCAATAAGCGGAAGAAGCGGATCGGGAGCATTGATATTCTTCAGCGCCGGAAATGACGGCAGGAACCCTCCTGTTTACCCGTCTTATCTTGAGAATGTTGTTTGTGTAGGCGGCACTACAACACATGATCAGAAGAAGGCTCCGGGGACAGGAAATGAATTTTACTGGGGGAGTAATTACGGCGAGGATGTAAATGGAGATCTTGATATTTCCGCTCCCACCAATTGTTACAGTTTGTTTGACGGCGGGACCTATATAGAAAATTTTTCGGGATCTTCCGCGGCATCTCCAAATGCTGCCGGTGTAGCCGCACTTATCTTATCTGTTAACCCGTCTCTTTCACGTCAGCAGGCATTAAACATACTGTACAGAGGCTGTGATAAGATAGATAATGTATGTTATGATGCGGATAAGACCTATGGCAAGTGGAATTATTATCTTGGATACGGAAGAGTTAATGCATTAAATTCTGTGAGACTGGCAGCCGGTGTAGATATTACGCCACCCGTGATAGTTCATGCAAATGTTTCATCACACTCAAGCACTTACCCTACAGAGATAAAAGCCGAGATAACAGATCAGGACGGTTCGCCCGTTCCTTCTGATGGTGAAAATGCTCCATTACTTTTTTATCAGATAAAAAAGGGTAACGGCAGCTGGTCATCATTTCAGTCAGCTTCAGGTTATAATGTAAACGGTAATCAATTCAATTTTAAAATACCTTCACAGGGATATGAAACAGAAGTAAAATATTATATAAGAGCACGTGATAATAACGGAAATGAATCTGTATTTCCTGCGCATGCACCGGAAGATATGTGGCTCTGCTATTTTACAGTCGGTGATATTACAACAGACTCCAGAAAAATACCTCATTTTACAGGTGCAGATCTCGGACCTACTGTTTCACCTGCGGTGAATTTTCCGGGTTTTAACATACTTCATGCAAAACTTACAATTTACATGAGACATACATATCTCAATGATGAGATAATACAGATATTTGCTCCTATCGCGAATTCCAATATTAACAGAAAATGTTTGTTCTCTGCCAATGGCGGTAGCATGGATAACATAACCGGCGCTTCGGTCTCTGATTCAGCGGTAAATTTCTGGAACAGCAGTCAGCCGCCTTATCTGAATCAGAGTTTCATGCCGGAATATTCTCTTAACGGTCTTAACGGTCAGAATGCAGGCGGACCATGGAGGATACTTCATTTTGACAGAGGGATCGGTGATTATGCATTTTTTGACAGTGTAAAGATTACACTTTCAAAAACCACAGGAATTGCAAGCGCTTCCGTAAAACTTGACAGCCCGGAAGATTCAATTGTGGATTTTGAAAATGCTGCTTTCCCGGATATTGTGGAAAAAGATTTTTATATTAAAAACAGCGGTATTGTAAGTCTGAATGTATCGGGTTATTCAATATCCGGAAGTAATTCTTCTCTGTTTTCTGTAATAAATTCTCCACCTGCAACAATTCTTCCAAATGACAGCGGCTTATTTAAAGTTAAGTTAAATACCCAGTCACTTGGAGCATCAAGTATGCCTCAGGACAATTTTGAAAGCGCTGTGTTGAGCATTCTTACGGATGATCCTTCCAAGAGCCAGTTCAAAGTTTCATTACAGACTAATTCATCATTGCAAAGTAATGTGAGGAATCTCAGTCTTAAAGTACTTGTGGAAGGATTTTATAATGAAATAACAAACAGAAATTCGCCGGATACGATAAAAGTATATTTAAGAAACGCCTCTTTACCATACAGCATTGTTGATTCAGCCAAAAGCATAAATGATTCATCCGGTAATTGTTCACTTAATTTCAGCAATTCTGCTGATAATGTTAATTATTATATTGTAGTAAAACACAGAAACAGCATAGAAACCTGGAGTTCGGTTTCCACAAGCTTTAATTCATCTCTAATGAATTATGACTTTACTTCATCAGCCGGAAGCGCTTATGGAAATAACCTTTATCAAAAGGGACAGAAATACTGCATTTTCAGCGGTGACGTTAACAGAGACGGGTTTGTTGAGTTATCTGATATTAACCTGATCTATAATGCCGCCAATAATTTTCTCGAAGGCTATGTTCAGGAAGATATAAACGGAGACAATGTCGTGGAATTATCAGATTTAACAGCAGATTTTAATAATGCCAATAAATTCATTATTGTACTTTCACCATAGAAATTTAACATAAATTCAAATGTGATAGATTGCCGCCAATAAGAAGAATTTCCGGCAATTTATCACAGGCGGGTTGTTTTGTTTCACAGCTTGAAATCTTTGATTCTGAAGTGAATTCTAAACAATTAATAATTTTACAAAATATTTTGGACA